>JBIOHI010000327.1:0-1532 GCA_044448845.1 Bacteroidia bacterium | reverse complement strand
CTTCAAAGCCACTACCGGGCAGGCCGAATGAGGGTGACTTGAAAATTCACTCTTGGCATTGGTGATGGTCTTTGTTTCGGGTTCGATATGAATATTCAACCGGATCAAATGATACGGATCGAGAAAGGTGGCTTCCAGCATCAGGTTCCCGTTCTCCAATTCAAACGCTTCAATACCAATGTCACGTTTTGACACCAGTCGCTTCACCGGAATCCGGTCCATTTTCGAAAAGGTGTCGTTGGTTTTTATTTCTTCCATAAATTTTTACAGATTAAACAGGACGGCAAAGTTGTTTGATCCTGGTGGTTTATCGGGCTCAAATATATTTCTTAATCCTTGAAAATTTTTCAGGTGAATTTTGGGCAATAGTAAATCAGATAAGCAAAGAAAAATTCAGCCGGCAAGTTGTTCACTTATCTTCCAGAGTTTATCCTGCATTTCCTGGTTGTGCGAATAATCGTTTGACTTCATTTCTTTACCGTTAAATTTGAAAAAGGTTCCGTTCGAAGTTGCGTACTTTTCATCCAAAGCCAGGCGGCAAAGCATCCTGGCGGCCTTGTCGGGCGTACCCGAAATTTGCCGGAAAATAAAATTTAAAAATGCGGGCATTTCTTTGGTCAGATCGGATCGCACCAGCCCGGGATGGAAAACGTTGGCAGTAATTCCTGTATTTCCCAATCGTCTTGCCAGAGAATAAGTAAATAGGAGGTTCATCATTTTGGATGCACCAAAAGCCCCGGTGAACCCGGATGAGAATTTCTTCTTTCCATGAAGGTCGTCAAAATTTATTTTTGTGAACGAAGGTGCTGAAACCGTTATGACCTTCGAGGACTTCCCGGCTTTAAGCATTTCTGTTAATTCATTGGTAAGAATGAAAGGCCCAAGATGATTGGTGGCAAACATGTATTCATAACCGAGAGAATTTTCTATCCGCTTCGACTTAAAAATAGCAGCTACATTGATCAAAGCGTTGAGCGAGGAATATTTCTTTTTTATTTCCTGTGCTGCCTGCTTCACCGAGCCTGGTTCCGACAAGTCGGCAACAAAAAATTCAATGTCGTTATTTCCCGAATCCCTGATGATCCCGGATTTCACGGCCGAAAGTTTCACGGCATTTCTGCCAAGTAATATCACGCGGCAATTTTCTTTTGCCAACTCCAAAGCGGTGGCTTTGCCAATGGCTCCGGTTACACCGGTCACTAAAACTGTTTTGTTCATGATTTGGGTTTTTTAGATCAGAAACGAAGTTGAACTTTGTTTTTTATTTTACCAATAACAGAGGGTTGAATTTTTCAGTATGGTTCTTTTTCTTTTGACAGGAAAAGAATAACCCACGCGATGAAACCAAAGATCATCGGAACAACCATCATCGGCAATTGACCCGCCTGCAAATGCGTGATAACCGCAAATACGGTCCAGGTGAAGATTCCATAGATAGTGATCCTGCGGAAAGCCGGCAAGAGCAGTCCCACACCAAGAAGGAGCTCAAAAAAACCAATGGGAAAACGGAACCAGAGCGGGTAACCCCAACT
>JBIOHI010000326.1:0-1570 GCA_044448845.1 Bacteroidia bacterium | reverse complement strand
TTTGATAAATACAAAAAGAAACTCATTCGCAAAATAACTGACGAAGATCTCGACAAACTCACAAAGATTCCGATGATACGGATCACGCGTTTTGATTCAATGAAAGCGGATGAATTTTTATTGAAAATTGAAGAAGAAAGAAAGCAGGTTGAATTCGACCTGGAGAATCTGAAGCCCTATCAAATTAAATATTACGAAAATCTTTTAAAGAAATTTGGAAAAGGCCGCGAGCGAAAAACAGAAATAAAAATTTTCGATACCATACAGGCAAATACCGTTGCGATTGCAAACAAAAAATTATACGTGAACCGCGTGGAAGGCTTTGTGGGCACGGGTTTGAAGAATGACGAATTCGTTTGCGAATGTTCGGATATTGACGACATCATTGTGTTTCGCAAGGACGGGAAAATGCAGGTGAGCAAAGTTCAGGATAAAGCATTCATGGGCAAGGATATCATCTATGCCGATGTGTTCCGCAAGAATGACGACCGCAAAGCGTACAACATGATCTACATGGACGGCAAAACAAAAACTTCGTTTGCCAAACGTTTTTCAGTGCTCGGAATTACCCGCGATAAAGAATATGATCTCACTTCCGAGAATCCAAACAGCAAGGTTTTATATTTCACTGCCAACCCGAACAGCGAAGCCGAAACAGTGGAAATTTCCCTCAGCCCGCTCTCGCATGCACGTAAGCTCTCATTCGATTTTAATTTTGCGGAGCTTGCTATTAAAGGAAGGCAGTCAGTCGGAAACATCGTTTCAAAATATTTGCTGCGTTCCGTAAAATTAAAACAAAAAGGCGCTTCCACTTTGGGCGGAAGAAAAATATGGTACGATGAAGTGATCGGAAGAATAAATGTGGATGGTCGCGGAAAATATTTGGGTGAATTTGATACACACGATCAGATTTTGGTAATTTACAAAGACGGAAACTACGAACACACGAATTTTGATCTCACCAATCATTACGAAGCCGAATTGGTTTTGTTCATCGGGAAATATAAAAATAACCGCCCGGTCTCAGTTTTGTACCACAACGAAAAAGAAAAAACCTATTACGTAAAACGTTTCCTCATCGAAACGCAAACGCTGAATAAAAAATTCCCGTGCATACCCGAAGGTGCGAAGAACCGCGTGGTGATGGCAACTGACCAGTTGAATCCTGTAATAATCCTGGAACGAGGTGGTGGAAAGAAAAAAAATATTAACACGGAGGACGCCATTAACCTCACCGAATTTATTGATGTTAAAGGTTGGAAAACCATCGGGAATAAAATTGCCGGAAAAGAATTTGTGAGCGTGGTGTTGCTTCCGCCTGAACCCGGAACGGATATGGATGACGAGACTCAACAAGTTTTACAAAATGATTCAGCGCAGTTGGTGAACGAAGATCTGTTAAAAGAGGAAGAAGAAAAAGTAAAACGCCTGCTTGCCGATGAACCGGAAGAAAAAAAATCAAAACCGAAGAACTCTGGCAAAGGCAAAAAGGTGATCGTAGATCAGAAGAAGTTGTTTTAGGAAAGAGTTATTGGTTATTGGGTTATTAAGTTATTGTTTAGATTCGTAA
>JBIOHI010000325.1:0-1576 GCA_044448845.1 Bacteroidia bacterium | reverse complement strand
GGCCGTGGTACCGGTTATAACAATTTTAATGGTACCTCATGGGGACAGGTAACCAATAACCGGATCGAACAATACAGGGCAGGGTATCCAGCCTTGGATTACAGTTCTGTGTTGAATAAAGAAATTATTTTTTCGCATAAAATTGATACCGCTTCAAGATCCGGTGGTTTGCTGTTCAATACCAATATGACCCTTGGTTCTTCCACCTGGTCAGCTCAGGTGGTACTCGACACTCCGAGTGTAACCACGCATTGCAGCGTACTTTGGCCGCGGATAGCTGTTTCCGGAAATTACATTCATGTCATCGGAGCCTATACAAGTCCTACCGCTCTTCAACCAGATTCGGTGATCATGAGCAACGTGAGAGAACCGAATGTGTATTCACGTTACAATATAGCTACGAGCAGCTGGGAAGTAAAAAACACTACGTTGCCTTATTATAACGGCACAAGGTGGTACAGTGGTTCAACTGATGCTTATTCAATTGATGCACAAGGAAGCAATGTGGCTATTCTCATCGGTGGCTTGACCAACGATATTTCGTTCTGGAAATCCACCGACAATGGCACGACCTGGTCATACAAAATTATTGATTCATTCTCTGTTGCTGCGTTTAATTATACCGGTTTTTTAGATACGACAATCTGTTCTGACGGATCCGTGAATGTAAAACTGGATGCATCCGGAAAAGCACATTGTTTCTGGGGACGTGCGAAAGTTGTTCAAAGCACAACACCCGGTTCGATCAGTCTTTATCTTGCGCAGAATGCCATTGATTACTGGTACGAAGGAAGGGGCGGTGCGGTTACCCCGCAAATTGCCTATTGCCCGGATTTAAATAACAACGGGCAATTCGATCCGGGAACTATTGACGGCACAAGCCGGTATGGTAACCTGAGTGCTTGCACAATGCCGGCAGCAACCATGGATTCTGCAGGCAATATATTCCTGGTTTATTCCGGACTTACCGAAGATGATATTGACGGTAGCGGCCATAGTTTCAGGGACGTATTTTGTGTTTATTCAATCAACAATGGTTTGACCTGGAGTGCCCCGCGGGACCTTACCGGACAATTCGGAGCCAACGAAGAACAAATGTTTGCTTCAGTTCCTCAAAGTATCACAAACAACCTTCAACTCACTTACATGGAAAGTACCCAGGTTGGATTTTACAATTCGAGTTCAACCAACGGTAATCCTTCCAAGACCGGTTCTTTTGACATTATCTACACCGAAATTCCTGTAGCCGACATTATCAACAACGTGGTAGGAATTGAAGACACAAAAAACGAACAGTTCACACTCAGCCAGAATTTCCCGAATCCATTCAAAGGAACCACTACTTTCCCGGTAACTCTGAATTCAAGTTCAGATGTTTCAATCACGGTGATGAATGTAATGGGACAGGTAGTTTCCACCAATAAATTTGAGAAGGCATCTTCAGGCGTTCATAATTTCGAAATCGATCTGAGCAACCTGAATTCAGGAGTTTATTTTTATACCGTTGAATCGAACGGTTACAAAATGACGAAAAGAATGATGGTTGATTAATTTATTTATTAGCTAAAAAAGAAGC
>JBIOHI010000324.1:0-1668 GCA_044448845.1 Bacteroidia bacterium | reverse complement strand
CAGCCGTATCTGACTTTCCACCGATAATCGCTCCCGCATGTCCCATCCTGCGACCCGGAGGTGCGGTTTGCCCGGCAATAAATCCTACCACCGGTTTTTTATTTCCTGTTGACTGGATCCATTTTGCGGCATCTGCTTCATAACTTCCACCGATTTCCCCGATCATTACGATTCCATCAGTTTCAGGATCGTTCATTAAAAGTTCGACTGCATTTTTGGTAGGAGTTCCAATGATCGGATCACCCCCGATACCTATGGCCGTAGAAATTCCCAAACCCGCTTTCACCACCTGGTCGGCAGCTTCGTAAGTGAGAGTTCCGGATTTTGAAACGATTCCTATTCTTCCTTTTTTGAAAACAAATCCCGGCATGATACCAACCTTGGCTTCTCCCGGTGAAATCACACCCGGACAGTTCGGGCCGATGAGCGTGCAATGATGATGTTTAATATATTCTTTCACCGGGATCATATCCTTGATCGGAATTCCTTCGGTAATGCAAACGATCACTTTGATCCCGGCATCTGCCGCTTCCATGATCGCATCCGCTGCGAATGCAGGTGGAACAAAAATGATGGAAACGTTAGCTCCCGCTTTCTCCACGGCATCTTTCACTGTATTGAATACGGGCTTCCCTAAATGTGATTGTCCTCCTTTACCCGGTGTTACCCCTCCAACCACATTGGTTCCGTAATCGATCATTTGCTGAGCATGAAACGATCCTTCACTTCCGGTGAAGCCTTGCACTATTACTTTTGAATCTTTATTAACTAATACTGACATTGTGTTTTTTTTAACGAGCGCAAATATGAGGTTTTTTATAATTAATGCACCTGAAAAAAATCAGGAGAATTTATTTTTGCCGAGCAGGAAGAAAACAACGTAGATCACGAGGATGAAAAAAGCAAGTATGGTTCCGATAAGTAATATATAATGTGATACCTCTTTGTCCTTTTCACTGGTCTTAATAGATTTGATCTCCTCTTCTTTTCCCGACAATATTTTTTCCTTCTCCGATTTTTCTTTCATGTACAATGATTCGAGTTGTGATTGAGCATTCCGGCTTTGTTCATTGTACACACTGTCGGTATAAGCCTTAAATAATTTGTGATATTCCAGAGCTTCCTTAAAGTTTCCGTTCTCTTCTTCAATTTGATTTAAATATTTATAGGAATCGGTTATATCGTTGCGGATGTTATATTCTTTGGCCGCATGCAACATACGCAGGGCATAACTTTCGGCCGCATGCAGCATTTTCATTTTGATATAACAGTTGGTGATGGTTCCGTAACAGGCAATCATCCCGGGGGCATCCCCAATCTCCTCGTTGATATTCAATGCTTCGAAAAAATGATCAAGCGCCATTTTATAATTTCCACTTTCGGTGTACATGTAACCGATGTTGTTGAGAATGGTGGAAACATCTTTTTTGTCACCAAGTTTTTTATTGATCTCCATGCTTTTCCGGTAATTGAAAATAGCAAGGGTTGTATCTCCGAGATATTGGTAAACAGCTCCGATGTTGTTTAGGCAGTCGGCTGCCTGGTTGGGATCTTTTAATTCAAGAATATTGTAGGCTTTAAAAAAATACTGGATGGCTTTCTGAAATTCTTTTTGTTCCATGTAAACCGCACCAATGTTGTTGAAGGTACGCGCCATTCCTATTTGGT
>JBIOHI010000323.1:0-1707 GCA_044448845.1 Bacteroidia bacterium | reverse complement strand
CCCCCGCCTCCCTTAACATTAATAAATTGTCATTCCGATGCCGCGAATGCGGCTGAGGAATCCCTGAATCGAACCTGATGCCCTTTAATTCGCAACGGGTAATCATGAAATTACTGTTAAAATTACCGAATCATTTATTTTTCAAATATTATTGCAGCTTATCTTCAATTTTAAACAGAACTATCACCTTTTAAATGTATACAATAAAATTCGGAACTGACGGCTGGCGTGGGATCATCGCCAAAGATTTTACGGTGGAGAACGTGATGCGATGCGCACAGGGCACTGCTGATTATGTTAAAAAATATTTCCCGGAGAATATGAACGTAGTGATCGGGCACGATTGCCGCTTTGCCGGAGAACTATTTGCCGACACCGTTGCGCAAGTGATGTGCGCCAATGGCATCAAAGTAAAAATGGCAAAAGGATTTGTCTCCACCCCGATGATCTCGCTGGGAACTGTCAATTTCAAAGCTGCTTTGGGTGTGATCATCACGGCAAGCCATAACCCTCCTTCGTATAATGGTTACAAACTGAAAGCACACTTTGGCGGACCTTCCACTCCTGCAACCATTGATGAAGTGGAAAAAAATATTCCGGGTTCTGTTGTTCTTAAATTGATGGAAGTGGACGATCTGGTAAAAAAAGGAATGATCGAATTCGTTGACCTCGAAACAATGTATGTAGATGAAGCAGAACGGAACTTCGATATTCTTGCCATCAAAGATTCGGGAAAAGAATTTGCCTACGATGCCATGTTTGGTGCAGGACAAAATGTGATGCGAAGATTATTTCCGGAAATTCCGTTGGTGCATTGCGAATACAATCCCGGCTTTAAAGGACAAGCACCTGAACCCATTCATAAAAACCTCACGGAGTTCAGTGAATTCATCCGCATGAGCCATCACCACGAACAAAAACCGATCGACTGCGGATTGGTGACCGATGGAGATGCAGACCGGATAGGACTTTACAACAACAAGGGAGAATTTGTCGATTCGCATCATATCATTTTATTGCTCATTCATTACCTTCACAAATACAAAGGCATGAATGGAAAAGTGATCACCACTTTCAGCGCTACTTCAAAAATTACCCAATTGGCAAAAGCATACGGATTGGATATTGAAATTACTAAAATCGGATTCAAATACATCTGCGAAAAAATGGTGACCGAAAATGTTTTGGTGGGTGGGGAAGAAAGCGGTGGCATCGCCATCAAAGGTTTCATACCCGAGCGTGACGGGATCTGGATCGGGTTGACGATCTGGGAATTCATGGCCAAAACAAAAAAATCACTGAACCAGTTGATACAGGAAGTGTACGCGGTTGTCGGAAAATTTGCGATGGGAAGAATTGACCTCCACATCACCGAAGAAATAAAACAAAGGGTGCTGGAAAATTGCAAGGCCGGAAAATATTCGTCATTCGGAAAATATAAAATTGAAAGTGTGGAAACCATTGACGGATTTAAATTTCATCTTGGAAACGGTGAATGGGTAATGATTCGTGCCAGCGGAACCGAGCCGGTGCTGCGGGTCTACAGCGAATCATCCACGGATGAAAAAGCGAATGAGATACTGGAAGCAACTAAGCGTTCGATATTGGCGTAAATCATAATTCAAAAATTTTAGTGGGTGACGTAAAAATATTTTCATCGTTTTGTCCAATTCCAAAAACTCATTCGTTATTGGGGTATATTTAAAT
>JBIOHI010000322.1:0-1709 GCA_044448845.1 Bacteroidia bacterium | reverse complement strand
AGTCCCACCACCTGCACTCCATCGGACAATTGAAAGAGTGCGGCTATCAATAATAAAGAAGAAACAATTTCCTGCACATCTTTTTCATCGTTGAAAATATTGGGTATCGAAAAACGAAAAAGAATGAACAAACCGGCAAAGATCAATTGCGATATTACCACAATGGCAAAAGCGCTGAACGCAACTTCACGCAGTTCCACAATATTTTTTGCGCCGAGCTGGTTTCCCACGCGCACGCTGGCTGCCGCGCTGATGCCGCTTGCAATCAAATAGGTCATGGCCGCAAGCTGTAAGGCGATCTGGTGAGCGGCCTGCTCCCTCTTCCCTATCCAGCCGATCATCACGAGCGCGCAGGCAAATGCCCCGATCTCGAATACCCACTGCAAACCGGAACCCGCGCCGATGCTGAATATTTTTTTTATGCGTCCAAAAGAAATTTCTTTGAACAAAAATGCTTCACGGTATTTCCGGAAATGTTTTCCGTAAAAAATATACAGGAACATGCCCAGCGCCATCACAAGCCTCGCCCAGAACGTTGCCCAGCAGGCGCCCATCATTCCCATAGGAGAAAACCCTAATTTCCCGTAGATCAATATATAATTAAACAACACATTCAACAAATTTGAACCGACGGTGATGATCATTGCAAAGCGTGTGAATGATAATCCTTCAGCAAATTGTTTCAGCGAAGCAAAAACGGCCAGCGGTATCATTCCAAACATCATCACATTTAAAAAAGGAATGGCAAGTTTTACCACATCTTCAGATTGATGAATGTGTCCCATCAATGGAGAAATAGAAAAAAGTATCAAAAATAAAACTGAATTCGTAAGAAGATTTACGATGAGCGCATGGCTAAGGAGTTTTGTATTCTCATTCACATTGCCTGCACTATCGGCTTCCGCAGCCAGCGGAGTCACACCATACGAAACGCCCATTCCGAAGACCAATATCAGAAAATAAAATCCGTTCGCCAGCGAAACTGCCGCCTGTGCGGTGGTGCCGCTGTAGCCCATCACATTTTCTTTGATGCCGCCCACCATCGCGGTATCCACAATGCCCACCATTACATGCCCGAGGTTGCTGATGCAAACCGGCCACGCAAGCAGCATGATCTTTAGAAAATGTTCTTTGAAGTTTTTTGTAATCATAATAAAGGGCGCAAAGATAATCTGCGCTGGTTACGAATAGCGAATCTGTTACGAATATTACAAATAAGAGGGTGTCTTCATTCGTAATATTCGTGACAGATCTATAATTCGAATACGTGCAAATGTGAGTTAATAGTCCGTATATTCCTGAAACACTGTTTGCAAATAACTTTTCCCTTCTTTGTCTAACCTTTTTTCTTCTTCCTCAGAATTGACCTTCTCGAGATAATATTTACGCAGATCGTGTGCATAAAAAATATATTGGCCGGGGCGAACCCAGCCAAAACGATCGATGGCCTCAAAATAGGCGAACTCTGATGTATAGGGATTAAAAAGATCTTTGCTCCATTCAAAACCGGAACTCGGCATTCCTAACTGATGCAGCAAAGTAGAGGCAAAATCTATCTGCGAACATATTTTATGATAACGGTACCCTTTAAACTCAGGTCTGATTACATTTCCCCAGAACGCCATGATGATCTTACGGAATTCGGGCTGATTATGGTCCCAGTGCCTGGGCGAAGGATGGCTATGATCAGAAATGAAAACAAACAGTGT
>JBIOHI010000321.1:0-1712 GCA_044448845.1 Bacteroidia bacterium | reverse complement strand
ATGTAAAAAAAGGCGATCACAATACGCCCCGGGTAGACATTGACGGACGGCTTTACACTCCCCAGGAAATTTCCGCAATGATCCTCCAGAAAATGAAAAAGACTGCCGAAGACTACCTCGGACAGGAAGTGAAAGATGCCGTGATAACCGTTCCTGCTTATTTCAATGATGCACAACGCCAGGCAACGAAAGAAGCCGGTGAGATTGCAGGGTTGAACGTGAAACGGATCATCAACGAACCTACAGCCGCTGCGTTGGCATACGGCCTTGATAAAAAACACAAGGACATGAAGGTAGTGGTGTTTGACTGCGGTGGGGGAACTCATGACGTTTCCGTGCTTGATCTCGGAGAAGGGGTGTTTGAAGTAAAATCTACCGATGGCGATACGCACCTTGGCGGTGACGATTTTGACCAGAAAATTATTGACTGGCTTGCTGATGAATTCAAGAGTGATGAAGGCCTCGACCTGAGAAAAGATCCGATGGCACTTCAGCGTTTGAAAGATGCTGCCGAAAAAGCAAAGATCGAATTATCAAGTTCCACACAAACCGAGATCAATCTCCCTTATATCATACCGGTTGACGGAATTCCTAAGCACCTGGTAAAAACTTTAACACGTGCAAAATTTGAGCAACTCGTTGATGACCTCATCAAACGTACCATCGAACCGTGCAGAACTGCGTTAAAAAATGCAGGTTACAGCACGGGCGATATCAATGAAATTATTCTCGTTGGAGGATCCACCCGGATCCCGGCCATCGTGGATGCCGTTGAAAAATTCTTCGGCAAATCTCCATCGAAGGGTGTGAACCCGGATGAGGTGGTTGCTATTGGAGCAGCTATCCAGGGCGGAGTTCTGACCGGTGAAGTTAAAGATGTTTTATTGCTTGATGTAACTCCATTGAGTTTAGGAATTGAAACCATGGGTGGTGTGATGACCAAACTGATCGATGCCAATACCACCATCCCTACAAAAAAATCGGAAGTATTCTCCACTGCCAGCGATAACCAACCCAGTGTTGAAATTCATATCATCCAGGGAGAACGCCCGATGGCAAACCAGAACCGTTCACTCGGCCGATTCCACCTGGATGGGATCCCACCGGCACCCCGAGGCATTCCGCAAATTGAAGTGACCTTTGATATTGATGCTAACGGAATTTTGCATGTGAGTGCAAAAGACAAAGGAACCGGGAAAGAACAAAAGATCCGTATCGAAGCAAGCAGCGGATTAAGTGATGCCGAGATCGATAAAATGAAAAAAGAAGCGGAAGCCAATGCCGAATCCGACAGGAAAGCAAAAGAGGAAGTGGAGAAAATAAACATGGCCGACAGCCTTGTTTTCCAGACGGAAAAACAGTTGAAAGAATACGGTGATAAGATTCCTGCAGAGAAAAAAGAAACGATCGAAAAAGCGAAAGAGGAATTAAAAAAAGCACACAGCGAAAAAAATATTGCTGCCATTGATACCTGCATGGAAGCTTTGAATGCCGCATGGCAGGCTGCTTCGCAGGATATGTACAATGCCACACAAAATGCGCAACAACCCGGTACGGACGGAAATGCAAATGCGAACACCAACGCGGAAGAACCGAAAGTGCAGGATGTGGATTTTGAAGAAGTAAAATAAACATTAAAAAGCCTCTATATTTGTGCAGGCTTTTATACTTATCATGAAAGAACAACCAAGAAATGTTCACTTCTACTATAT
>JBIOHI010000320.1:0-1742 GCA_044448845.1 Bacteroidia bacterium | reverse complement strand
TTTCTGTGCTGTGCTTGCTTGCAAACCCTACGCTTTTTTGACAGTCAGCAAGTTTACGTCAATGTAAAATTTGCCGGTCCTTAACCCCAATCGAAGGGATCGACATTCAGGAAACACGATAGGAAATGTGTTGAACTTTATAGCGCAGGGAATGGAAAGCATACCACGAGTCACGCGATTTTTGGAAATCATCATTTCGCGTGACGGCTTGGTATGCGCGGGATAGAGTTCAACTTACATTCCTGCCAGCCCTATTGATTCCTTCACGGCAGGCTGGTTCAAGTGTTTCATGTAAGTCTTGTCCCGCCTTAGCGGGATGGGTACCTTTGTGTCAAGACAAAGGTACGAAGAATGAATTTTTATACGCATGAGGTTCAATCTTAGTTTTTTGATGATGCTTCTTGTTTGAGAATAGGGCAGGAATAGGCAGTAGTAATTAAACATTACCAATCCCCTGTTTCTAAATTAAGTAAAAACATAAAATTTAATGATGTAACTCATGGGTATTTTGAATGGGAAGCAGATAACTTCGAATCGTTAAATTCACCCATTTTATTAACCAGGCTACACGAAATCATGAACTCACTAAATCTATTTGAAAAGATGATGGAAAGCCACGGTGGAGCTGATGTGGCAGCGATCATCTCTCAGGAAACATTTACACGGGATCCCGAATTAATAACAAAAGAACGTTCACCAGTTTTAGATTTTCCCGAACAGGCAATTCATTCCCGTGAAGCAACATGGGAGTTCTCCTCTTTGTTTGAAACAGCACCAGCCGGTTTGGTCATCGTTGACGAAAACGGAACGATCTGTCTTGCGAATCATGCTGCATCGGAACTGCTCGGAATTAATTTAAAGGAACTGAAAGGGAAATCCTTTTTATCCTTTATTGAAAACTGCGCTTCCGAATGCAAACTCAAAAACGGAACAAAATTCTGTTTGCACGAAAGTGAAAAACACCAGTGCGAGATCCTCATTAATAAAAAGGACGGGGAAGCTTTTGACGCTTTGCTTCAGATCAAAAGTTTCCGAAATGAGAAAACGGGACCTTCGTATTTTTATATTTCAGTCACCAATATTCACCAGCTCAAGATCCATGAACACGTAGTGGAGAAATCGCTGATAAAGGAAAAGAACCTGAATGAAATGAAATCAAGATTCATTTCCCTGGCTACACACGAATTCCGCACCCCGATGGCTTCCATTCTTTCATCGGCCTGGCTGCTCGAAAAATATAAGGACAAGGAAGATGATGAAAAAAAATTACTGCACATCAGCAAGATAAAAAAATCGGTCACCGACCTGAATGATATCCTGAACGATTTTATTTCACTCAACCAGTTCGAGAATGCCATCGGGAGAAACAACCCCATTCTTTTAGACCTCGTTTCTTTTATCAAGCAATTACTGGTTGATTACAGGAATGAAAGTGCGATCCACAATTTTATTTTCAACCACGGGGAAGATAAACCGGAAATAGTTGCGGACCGGAACCTGTTAAAGATCTGCCTGAATAACATCATCGGCAATGCCGTTAAATATTCACCACCCGGACAGAATATTGAGATCACCGCTTTGCCGGATACGAGAAATAAAATTGTGGTGATAAGCGTAAAAGACGAAGGGATCGGTATTCCTGAAAAAGATAAAAAACATGTATTCGAACAATTTTACCGCGCCAAGAATGCTGATTTTATACAGGGAACTGGCCTTGGACTGTACATCACGAAAAAGATGAT
>JBIOHI010000319.1:0-1752 GCA_044448845.1 Bacteroidia bacterium | reverse complement strand
GATTCGAGCAGCGCGGTATGCAGGTCAAAAAAAGACTGTGTTGATTTGATCTCTATCTCCCGGTAGATGTCATCATATTCCTCAAAGGTTATTCTGAATTTATAAACTGCCATATTCACTTCAAAATTGTGGAGCAAAAATAATTCTTACTTCGAGAATCTCTAACGCTAATTTTTAAGAAAGAAAATTTATTTGAGCACCGTGAGGTTTCCTTTTCGGGTATAGACCACATCATCCCACCCGGTGTAAGTGATGAGGTAAACAAAAACATCCCCCGTGGCGGGAACATTGCCATCTATTGTTCCGTTGAAAAGAGTGTGCTTGTCATCCGACTGGAAAACCATTTTGCCCCAGCGGTCATAAATTTTTAGGTGATAGGTTTTTACAAAAACAGGAACAGTGCGCCAGTTGTCATTGGTATTGTCTGCATTGGGTGAAAATGCATTCGGTACGTGAAGCAAAGGCGGTTGGATCAGTTCCACCTGGTTAGAAGTGCTGATATTATTTCTCCCTTTTACCGACTCGTGCGCTACCACATAATAAAAATAATCTCCATTCTCGTAATTCAGATTCTCATCAATGGCCGCGGTATCTTTATCGGGATTGGAACCGATAAATTCCACATTTAGTGCCGGCTGAATTCTATTGACATCGTATTGGCTGACTCCAAGGTTCCAGTAATTGTATCCGTTCCAGAGCAGGGAATGTTCAAACGGTTGCACATTTCCCTTTAATAAAATGGAACACGCTTCAGGGTTTTTGATGCTTTGAAGCCCGCATTCATTCACCTGTGAAATAATGTAACAATACGATCTCAGGTGGACACTCACATTTTGATCAACGAACCCGGTGTCGTTCAGATTTGAAGTGGAATAAACCGGGCTGATCTTAGAATAATCATTCAGATCGTGGCGTGTGAGAATATAATTCTGGAAATTACTTTCCTGCGATCGCTCCCAGTAAACCCCGATATTTTTATCCCCCTGAACAGTAACCGTACTGAAATTGATGAATGTCGGATAATCGGATGGCTGCCTGATCGAGCATTTGAATATCCCGGTGTCACCAAAAAATCCGCAAACATCCTGCGAGGTTACCGCGTAACAATAATTATTCGTCAGGTTTCCAAATGCATTATTATCGTTCGTGCTGAATGCATTTCCATTTGATACCGAAGTGAAGGGAGCAATTTTACCATCCGGTGTCTTTCTAAGCAGAAAAAATTTTGTGAAGAATTTATTCACGAATGTTTTTGGCCATTTGATCTGAAGTGTATTCGCATCAAGGAATTTGATACAGGATAAAACGGGTGGCTCGTTCAATGGCGGAGGCAAGGTGACGATCTGTATTCTTCCATTGTTGGTGCGTGGTTGCGGACACTGGTTATCCTTCACGTAAAATAAAATATACGGAGTATCAACTGTTGTTATCCCATCGCAAGGTGACGACCATGTGAATTTGATGGTTGCTTTCGACAAACCGTTTTGAGATTGAAAGGAAAGTAATTTGGGGCTGCCGAAAACATTTCCAATGCATTGCACGTAAACGGAATCTTTCGAATCGATCGCAAAAATAGAAGTTGTGTAGCTGGCAGTATCAAATGCATAAACTTTTACAATCGTGTCTTTCACAAAACTGAAAGCAGGGCTGATGGCAGTGTCGTTGCGATACATCGAACAAATGATCCGGGAAGAGTCGGCAACGGAATCACAAATATTCACCGCGGTAATGAAATAACAATAATTGTTGATC
>JBIOHI010000318.1:0-1759 GCA_044448845.1 Bacteroidia bacterium | reverse complement strand
CGTCCACTCCGCCCAGGTCGATGAACACACCGAATGAGGTCATGTTTTTAACGGTTCCTTCCAGCACCTGCCCCTTTTCGAGTTTCGAAAGGATGTCGGATTTTTGCGCTTCAATATCTTCTTCAATAAGTGCTTTGTGCGAGATGACCACATTTTTGAAAATGTTGTTCACCTTCACCACTTTGAAAGGCATGGTTTGTCCTACATAAATATCGTAGTCCTTGATCGGCTTGGTGTCGATCTGTGAACCGGGAAGGAACGTGTCGATTCCCATTACATCCACCACGAGTCCGCCCTTGGTACGTGATTTCACGTAACCCTGAACGACCTCATCGTTGGTATTAGCCTTCACGATGTTTTCCCATGCGCGTTCGCTGATGGCTTTCTTGCGTGAAAGCACGAGCTGGCCGGTAGCATCTTCTTTGGTTTCGAGAAGTACTTCCACTGAGTCGCCCACCTTAAGTTCGGTCAGGTCGCGAAATTCTGCCCTGGGAATAAGTCCGTCTGATTTGAACCCGATGTTCAGCACCACTTCTTTGTCGGTGAAGCCCACCACGATTCCTTTTACGATTTCTTTTTCAGCAATGTTGCTGAGGGTTTTTTCATACAGGCCTTCGAGGTGTGCCTGCTCATCTGTTGAATACCTGCTGAATCCTTCTTTATCGATGCTCCAGTCGAATTCAGTGGTTTGTGTTTGTTCGTTTGTCAATGATTCATTTTCTCCTTTCGCTTAAAAAAGCCTGCAAGTATAATGAAAATAAATGGATTGCAAATGATTATTGAGGAAATTTCCGATGAACTTCAGAGGCATGTTAGTATGGTATCCCGCCATTTGCGGGATTAATTCGGCTTCCGGTATTTACTATTCGACCCCGGCCTCATAAAAAAAACCCGTTGTTAGCGGGTTTTTTTTATGAAGAATAGTATATTTACTTTTTACTACCCCCGCCCCCCATATAATAGAACAGGCCCAAACTTGGAGTTAAACCTAAGTTGATTCCAAAATCCGATGTAGCCATGACCATTTTACCTCCGCTATTTGGATATGTGGTGGTATTAGAATTTGAACTGAATCCGATCAGGTTATTAAATGCGAAGTCGAATCCCCAGTTGTTATTCACAAAATAAGCAATTCCGGGAGTAATCATAACGCTGATAGTGCTATTTGAAATCTGGTTACCATCTTTGAATGTAGTCATGCTTGAAGTGTCGGCCGATTTATCCGTATAACCGTAGTTCGAATAACCGATTCCTAATTGGGTAAACATGTAAACCTTATCGGAAACCGACATATAATAACGACCGAATAAGGTAACACCGATGTTCATTGCTCCTATATTGGTTGTTGTTTGCTGATCTTTGGCAGTTACCGTTTTAACCCATCTGGAGGAAATGTCAAGCATCAAACCTCCTGCAATTTTATCAGTAAGAAAATACCCGAAGGTAGGGGTAAAATTCCAGTTGGTTTGTGCGGGAATGGTGTTGGAAAGACTTGGTCCGCTTGAAGGTGTATAAGTACCCGTTCCTCCACCAGTGGAGGAAAACCCTAAACTACCACCCAGCATCATGGTGCCTTGTCCGATTTGCGCATAAGCAGCAGCACCGGCCGCTACTAATGCAATTGATAAAATTAGTCTTTTCATAATAAGTTAGTTTGATTTGTAGGGCGAATATACCAGTATTTCATAAATTCAGTGTTTGGAAAAAAAATGTGATTTCGCAGTTCTATGTTTAAAACTAATTTCTGTTTTTTTTACAT
>JBIOHI010000317.1:0-1780 GCA_044448845.1 Bacteroidia bacterium | reverse complement strand
TTGCCAACCAGGAAGTGATCCGCTGGGTGCTCGATCTCCAGGCAGAACTGGGCGGAGGCAAACCAAGCAAATCACAGATCAAAGAATATATCCTCAAGACCATTAACGCAGGCAAAGTGATCCCGGGTTACGGGCATGCCGTTCTTCGCAAGACTGATCCGAGGTTCACGGCACAAATGGAGTTTGCAAAAAAACACATGCCTCATGATGAACTTGTGAATATCGTTTGGGATATTTATGAGATCGCTCCCGAAGTTTTGGGAACCATCAGCAAGATAAAAAATCCGTGGCCCAATGTGGATGCACATTCCGGTGCGTTGCTCGTTCATTTCGGAATGAAGGAATATGATTTTTACACGGTTTTATTTGGAGTTTCGCGTGCACTTGGCGTACTTGCTTCCCTGATCTGGGACCGCGCGCTCGGCTTACCACTCGAACGCCCGAAATCCGTAACGATCGATTGGTTGCGTAAAAAAATAAATTCTTCAAATAAGGTACCTGCCTGATGCTGAAAAAAAAATTCAGTAAACTGAAAATATCGCTCGCAGCCGGATTGTTAACCACACTTTCCGGCTGTGGTTTTTATTCCTTTACCGGGGCTTCGGTTTCGCCCGACCTTAAAACGTTCTCTGTAAGTTATATCAACAACACTGCAAGCATAGTAGCACCTACCTTAAGCCAGGTTTTTACCGAAAAACTGAAAACAAAGATCATCAACGAAACGCAACTTAAGCTGAGCAAAGGGGAAACAGATATTCATTTCAGCGGAAAAATAACCGACTACAAAACCGCACCGGTGGGCGTGCAAGCCAACAACCAGAATTCGATGAACCGTCTTACGGTTACTGCCGAGATCACCTTTGAGAACCGCAAGGATGAAAAGAAAAATTTCACGCAAACTTTTACCGGATTCATTGATTACCCTGCCACGCAAAATCTTTCTGCCGTTGAAACCGACCTGATCGATAAAGTCACCGACATGATGATCCAGGATATTTTCAATAAAGCATTTGTAAATTGGTGAGCTGATCTTTTTTTGCTTTCTTCGTAGTACGTTTCATTTTTATTTTGAACAAATCCGAATTCATAACGCTCGTTGAACATCCCGGGAACCTTGGTAAATCTCACATCCCGGCATTGAAGAATATTGCCGCTGATTTTCCGTACTTCCAGGCGAACCAGTTTTTGCTGGCCAAAGCATTGTTCAATGAAAATCATTACGAGTTTGAAAAACAACTTCGTTCAACGGCTCTCCTGGTTACCGACCGTGAGATCCTTTATCATTTTCTTCATGGAATCGAAACTCCGGAAAAAACGGAAACTTTCCCTCAACCGGATGAAGTTACTGAAGTGATCGAAGCATTGAACATCGAAGTGGTTGAAGAAACCAAAGAAGAAACAGAAATTGTTTCGATGCCGGGGGAAGGACAGCAAAAAGAAGTTCCGGAAACGGAAATACCGGTACCGGTGGAAATGCCCGGTTCGCCTGAGGTTGCTCCCGGTGAAGCTGAGGAAGATGAAGAAGAAACGGAAGAGGAAAGAGAGGATGAAGAAAGTGATGAGGAAAGACATAAACGCGAATTACACAGTTTTGATGAGTGGATACAATTGTTCGGGAACAATCAAATAAAGACATCCGAACGGGTGGTTGAAATAAACAGTCCGGAAACTGTTTCAAAAGAAGAATACATCACCGGGGAAAAAGAAGAGAAACCCCGCAGCAACATTCCGGATTTTGAATCCATTCTCGATAAATTCATTCGTGAGAACCCGAGCATAT
>JBIOHI010000316.1:0-1814 GCA_044448845.1 Bacteroidia bacterium | reverse complement strand
GTTCGATGATATTTTCTTTTTGCATTTCCACAAGCACACGGATGGCGGTTTCGCGGGAGGTTCCGGCAATATTGGCTAATTCTTCACGCGTTATTTTTATATCAATGGTTTGGTCATCGGCTTCATATCCATACCTCGCTTTCAGCATCAGTAAAGTTTGAGCGACCCGCTCACGAACCGAATGTTGTGCAATACTGGTGACAGATCGCTCGGTATCTTTCAACATTTCGGAAAAGAATTTGATGATCTGCATCGCGAGTTTGTTGTTGGTTTCAACGAGGCTCATGAAAACTTCCTTCGGAATGTAACACAAAATGGAATCTTCGAGCGTGATCCCCGAACACGAATATTTATCCCCACTGAGAATGGCGCGAAAACCGAGAATATCCCCGGTAGATGCGAGGTGAATGATCTGTTCCCTACCGTCCACCCCGGTTTGAGTCACTTTTATTTTTCCGCTGTTCACACAAAACAGTCCGTACGGATTCGAACCCTCCCGGAATATCTCTTCGCCTTTGCGGTAGAACCTGCAGGTCTTTTGTATGTTCAACCGGTCTGCTTCTTCCCTGCTCAGCACGTTAAAGATGGAGGATATCCGCGAGAAGCATTGGGCACATTCCGGTTCTGCTATTTTTTTGGTCATGTGGGTGAAGATCGGATGCGAATGTAAAAAATAATTTTATCCCGAAAACTGTTTCATCTCCTTTTTTGTTTCGTTAGTTTTGCTTAAAGATTTAATTTAAAAAAAGTGAACAATAACAAAAGGAAAACGGACGGAATTGTTTATTCAACCGATTCAGACTTTAAATTTTCTGTTCAGGAAACGGAAGAAAACGAATCGCTCAAACCGGGTGCCATGCAGTTAAAGATTTTTCTCGACCGGCTGGGCGGAGGAAAAATGGTATCGAGAGTTACCGGGTTTGAAGGTAACGAAAAGAATAAGGAGGAACTTGCAACATCCCTGAAGAAACATTGCGGTGTAGGCGGTTCGGTGAAAGGAAATGAAATTCTCATCCAGGGAAATCACCGGGAGAAGCTGGTGGCGTTTCTTTCGAAAAAGGGATTTAAAGTGAAGATTGCGGGAGGATGAAGATGTTGGTAATCGGTAACCGGTATTCAGTAATCAGTGGTTGTCGAATACCGCTTACCGAATACCGAATACATCGGGTAAACGAAGTTAGAAGAAATGAAAAACTGGAAAATTACAGATACGACTAAGAAGGACTGGAACGAGATAAAATTCCAACTCAAGGAACACCACCTCGATGATTCGGAAATTTCGATCGCACAGTTTGTGGTGTGCAAGGAAGAAAATAAAATTCTCGGTTTCGGGCGGATAAAAAAACAAAACGGGTTTGATGAATTTTGTTCGTTGTGTGTTTTGGAAGAACACCGGAACAAAGGAATTGGCAAGGCTTTGATCGAAGCCCGAATTAAAAAGTCAACCCAGCCGATTTATATCGTTACGATCATTCCAAAATATTTTCTGCCATTCGGTTTCGAAGAAGTTTTAAATTACCCGGAACCGTTGGAACAGAAGAAAAACAACTGCAAACTTTTTTACACCGAAGACAAACCGGTGGTGATGACATTTGTAAAGAAATAATGATAATGGCAACCAAGTCGGTATTTTTTATATTTTTGATAAAAATTAACACACATGAAAAATAATATACTTCTTTTCTTTTTGATTTGTTCGGCATTTGTGAAAGCACAAATTACGGTAACTTCTTCGGATATGCCATTGGTGGGCGATACCGTTCGATACAGCACCTCCGCCACGGATGTTTCGGCCATGCTGAACGATACAGGCG
>JBIOHI010000315.1:0-1814 GCA_044448845.1 Bacteroidia bacterium | reverse complement strand
TATTGTAGATATTACCATTATCGAGGAAACATTTCTGGTAACGGATATCATTTCTTTTGTATTGTTCATAATCGATATGAACATTCACGCACCGGGTATTTTCAAAATCAATCCGGTCAAGACGGTAACTGAAAAATTCTTTTTCATCTACAAAAAGGTCCATACCGTAAAGGCTGTATTCATGCTCGGTATCTGTCATGTAATCGTATGCCTCCACTCCGAAACCCACCATTCCTTCGTCAATTTCGAGGGTATCATTATACAAAAGGATCGAGTCAATGCGGGTAGAGTTCTTTTTTGAAACGGAAAATTTTTTGAGGATAAGTGGACGGTTTCCATCCAGGTCGTACACCACAATTTTTTTAATTACCGGATCCATAAAATCCACTCCGCGAATTCCGAATAGTTGTGGGTTCAATGGTTCCTCGGTTCGCGAATCACGGATCTCGAAATGCAGATGTGGTCCTGTTGATCCCCCGCTATTGCCGCTCCAACCAATGATCTGTCCTTTTTTTATTTTGATCGTTCCAGATCCCGGAAAATTGTCGAATTCGAATGTTTCATTCCGGTACTGTACATTTTTTACATAATCCGCGATCGCACCTTCATATTTTTTCAGGTGGCCGTAAACACTGGTAAAACCGTTCGGATGCTGAATATAAACGGCCTTTCCGTACCCGACCGATGAAACCTTGATCCGCGACACAAAACCATTGGCAACGGCATAAACCGGGTACCCTTCTTTTTCATAAGTGCGGATATCCATTCCCGAATGAAAATGATTTTCACGAAGAGAACCAAAAGGGGCACTCAGGTAAAGCGGGGTGTCGAGCGGTGATTGAAAATAATTTTGTGGATAATACTGGGCGTTTGAAAATGTGAGAATGAGTAAATGTGAAAATGTGAAAATGGATTTGATGATATGATGATGTGATGATTTGATGATGAGTTTGTAAGTATTCATTTTCCAATTATCAAATTATCATATCATCACATTATTTGATGTCGCAAGTTAACATCATTTTATCTTCAATGAAACCTTCCAGCTTATCGCCAATCGCAACCTTGCCGACTCCCGATGGAGTACCGGTGAAGATCAGATCACCTATTTTCAATGTAAAATAAATGGAAACGAACGAAACAATTTTTTCAAAAGAGAAGATCATGTCTTTGCTGTTTCCCAGTTGTACCTTTTCCCCGTTCTTTTTCAATGAAAAGGAAATAGTCCCGGAGGTAAATTTATCAAGTGAAATAAAATCACGACTCACCGGAGCAGAATTGTCGAAGGCTTTGGCAAGTTCCCACGGAAGTCCTTTTGCCTTTAAAGTATTTTGAATGTCTCGGGCAGTGAAATCAATTCCCAAACCGATCTCGTTAAAATAATTACGGGCAAATTTCTCCCCGATCTTTTTTCCAACTTTGCAAATTCGGATAACGAGTTCCACTTCGTGGTGAATATCGCTGGAAAAATCCGGCAAATAAAAAGGTTGGTTATTTCGGAGCAAGGCTGTATCGGGTTTGCTAAATATCACCGGATTATCAGGAATTGAATTGCCGAGTTCTTTGGCGTGCTCTCCATAATTTCTTCCAACGCAAAAAATTTTCATAGAAGCAAAAATAGAGTTAAGCCGAATAAAAATCTGAATTCCTCTGTTATTCTATTCACAATTTGTTATTACGCATATTTCAAAATCTAATAAATTGATAATTAATAGGTTGGTCCAGAGTGAATCGGTGTCCTATAAAAGTGAAGTTAAAAACACTAAATTAGCGGCTGAAAAAAGAAATAAATAGCTGATATATATATATATGAT
>JBIOHI010000314.1:0-1949 GCA_044448845.1 Bacteroidia bacterium | reverse complement strand
TTTTCAGAGCCTGATCAATGAAGAACATAACCCTTTTTTTTAGAAAATATTTTCCAACCCCCGGCAAGAAATTACTGCTTTTTATTTTCATTTTAAATTTTACATCTTACAATTTATGGCGCGATTGGAGGGGAAACAGCCACCCGTTCATCTCCGATTCCGACCAGTATTATTCTTATATTATTGCGACTTTTATTCACCACGACCTGGGTTTTCATTTCAAGAGTAAATTCTGGCTGATGCAGTCACCGGAAGGAGGAAAGGTTCCGAAAGTTTCAATGGGATTGGCGTATATCATGCTTCCGTTTTTCCTGGTGGCTGACGGGGTGGCTTATTTAACAGGTGCTCCCAATGATGGTTATTCGGCACCGTATGCCTTCGGAATTTATTACGGAACGATCCTTATTGTTTTTCTCGGCCTGATCTTTCTAAGAAAAATTTTGCTCCGTTGGTTTTCCGAAAATGTAACTGCGTGGACGGTCGCCAGTATTTACTTCGGAACAAATTTGTTTTATTACACGCTCGGCTGGAACACGCTCACGCATTCTTACCTCTTCACGCTTTTCGTTTTTTTTATTTACCTTACCATCCGGTGGTACGAAACGTTCCGCCTAAAACACCTGGTATGGATGGGCCTTGTCTTTGGTTTGATCACCCTGATCCGCCCCACTGAAATAGTTTTGGTTTTCATTTTTGTTTTATGGGGGATCGGAAATTTTGCGGATATGAAACTACGGATTCTTTTATTTTATTCGAAGAAATTCCAGCTTATCCTTTGCGGGCTTTTAGTACTTGTTCCATGGATGCCTCAAATGTTGTACTGGAAATATTACACCAACCAGTTTTTCTTTTATTCATACGGCAACGAAGGATTCTACTATTTTCATCCTCAATTTTTAAACGTCCTGCTGAGCTACCGCAAAGGATGGCTGGTGTACACACCCATTATGATCTTTTCCCTGGCAGGCTTCTTTTTCCTGCGAAAACGATGCAAGGATTCTTTTGCGGGGATCACAGTCACCTTCCTGATAACGTTTTATCTCATCAGCGCATGGTGGGCATGGTGGTGGGGCGGATGTTTCGGCATGCGTGCACTCGTGCACCATTATGCGTACCTGGCATTTCCCATGGCTGCATGCTATGATTTCATTTTAAACAGGTTTAAAAAAATAATTATTTACTTTGTGATCTCCGTGATGATGTTCTATAGCCTGTATTGCTCGTACCGTTACAAGTCGCTGGTGATCCACTGGGACAGTATGACGAAAGAAGCTTTCTGGTTTGGCTTTTTTAAGGTCAGGTGGTCATCGCGCGAAGAATCGAAAGAATTCGAGAAGATGCTCGAAGAACCGGATTATTCAAAAAGAGGAGAAAAATTTTGAAAGTTGCAGTAGTCATACCTTGCTTTAATGAAGAACCTAACATTGCCCGTGTTATCAGGGAAGTGAATTCCTGCAACACCGGTCAAACTTATCAATTGGTGGCAGTGGTGGTGAATGATAAATCCACCGACCTTACCCACCAACTCGCTTCAAACGAAAAGTGCGTGTTGCTCGATCTCCCTGTTAATCTCGGGATCGGGGGCGCGGTGCAAACAGGATTCAAATATGCTTTTGAGAATAATTTCGATATTGCCCTTCAACTCGATGGAGATGGACAACATCCTGCAGGTGAAATTGAAAAAATAATCACACCCATACTTTCCGGTGATGCCGATGTGGTGATCGGTTCACGATTCATCGAGCGTACCGGTTTCCAATCCTCTGCCGTTCGCAGGATCGGAATAACTTTTCTCGAACATTTGATCAAGCGATTTGTTCACCAGAACATTCGCGATTGCACTTCCGGTTTCCGGGCGTTAAATAAAAAGGCAGTCGGGATCGTTGCCACCGATTACCCGGATGATTACCCAGAACCCGTTTCCATTATCACTTTTCACAAACACAAAC
>JBIOHI010000313.1:0-1951 GCA_044448845.1 Bacteroidia bacterium | reverse complement strand
TGACGATCGAAAAAGAACTGGAATTTTTGCAACTGATCAAAGAGAAAGCCACCAACTGGGAAACCGACCGCATCGCGCTGGTGGATTTTTTACTGATGAAAATGGCACTTTGCGAATTGCTTTATTACCCGCAGATACCGGTGAAAGTAACCATCAATGAATACCTGGAACTGGCCAAACAATACAGCACTCCGGCAAGTCACGGTTTTATCAACGGGGTGCTCGACAAGATCCAACTCGAACTTAGGTTGGAAAATAAAATTGTGAAAACCGGAAGAGGACTCATCGAATAATATTTTACGATATGAAAAAAACTATTTTTCTCCTGATGCCTGTTTTGCTTTTTGCCTGTGGCGGAAACCAGGGACACCAGGCTTCAACCGATCTCGTGAACAACCCGGCAACTGCCGACAGCACCAAAATGAAAAAAACGGATGGGGTGGCTAAGATCCGGTTCGAAGAAATGGCACACGACTTTGGTGATATCACACAGGGCGAGGTGCTCGATTACGGGTTTATTTTTACCAATACCGGCACTGCCGACCTTTTGATATCCGATGCTTCGGCAAGTTGCGGTTGCACTGTGCCGGAATACCCGAAAGAACCAACCGCACCCGGAAAGAAAGGGAGGATAAACGTGAAGTTCAACAGTGCGCTCCGGATGGACCGATTCAACAAAGAAGTTTATGTTACCGCCAACACTGAACCTATGGTGACGACACTCACCATTTCAGGAAATATAAAAGCAAAAACACAACCTTCCATGGCACCAAATCCAAATTCCCATTAAAAATCAAAATAAAAAATGAACATGTTAAACATTGTATTAATGACACCTCAGCCGGGAGCAAACCCGCTGAGTACATTCCTGCCGCTGATCCTCATCATCGTGGTATTTTATTTTTTCATGATCTACCCGCAAATGAAAAAAAGCAAAGCGCAAAAAAAATTCAGGGAAACACTCGACAAGGGAACTAAAGTAGTGACTATTGGCGGGATTCATGGAAAGATCACCGATGTGGGCGATACTTATTTCATCGTGGAAAGCGAAGGAACCAAACTGCGTATCGACAAAACTTCCATTTCGATGGAAGCATCACAGGCATTGAATGCACCGCCAAAGGTTAAATAGTTAATAGATCATAGTTAATAGATCATAGTTAATAGTTTGTGACCATGAGCTATTAACTATTAACTATGATCTATAATCTTAAAACATGCTTCGCATTGGCATCACCGGCTGCATCGGAAGCGGGAAAACCACCGTTTCGGAAATTTTTATGCAATTGGGCGTACCGGTTTATATTGCCGACCTGCGCGCCAAAGACCTGATGGTTTCGTCTCCGGATCTCGTTGCTGAAATAAAAAATATTTTCGGTGTCGAATCTTATTCCGACCACGGATCACTCAACCGGAAGTTCATTTCAAAACTTGCATTTAAAGACCGAAACCTTCTTGAAAAATTAAACACACTGGTTCACCCGGCAGTCAATAAAGATTTTTCGGAATGGTGTGAATTGAATTCTCATAAACCTTATGTGATCAAGGAAGCAGCGCTGATGTTCGAAAGTGATTCATACAAACAGGTGGATCAGGTTATCGTTGTTACCGCTCCTGAAAATTTAAGGATCGAACGCACGATGAAGCGCGATAAAATTTCAAAAGAAGAAGTGTTGCTCCGGATGAAAAATCAATTGACGCAGGAAGAAAAATTAGCGCGCGGAAATTTTGAAATTAAAAATGACGAGGTGGAATTGGTGATCCCGCAGGTGCTGAAGTTGCATAAGATATTTTCGGTGAAATAAACACTTCTGCTAAATTTTCTTCCTTCCGAATAAATATTATTGCTTAATCAAAGTGAATTTTATTGTTTTTCACAAACCGGAGTTTGTATTCGTAATTCTAAAAAAAATCCTTCCGAAGTATTTTGTGTGTAGGTAATGGTTTTTAC
>JBIOHI010000312.1:0-1952 GCA_044448845.1 Bacteroidia bacterium | reverse complement strand
GACATCTTTATTGCAAAATATTCTTCAAACGGAAATTTAGTATGGGCAAAAAGAGAAGGAGGAAAAAATAATGACATTATATACAACTCAGCTATCAATGCCTCCGGAAATTTTGTGATCACCGGTGGATTTGCCGGTTCAACTACTAAAATTGGTACACAGGTTTTGACAACAAGTGCACAAGGCGGATCAATATTAACGGTTAAGTACGATACTGCCGGAAATGTGATTTGGGCAAAAGCCGAAGGAAGCAAATCAACGCAATATGGAACCTGTGTGACTGAAGATAATTCCGGTAATGTATATGTGGCAGGTAAATTTTATGGATATATTAATTTGGGTACTATCATACTTGCCGACACAGCCCCGAGAAAAAGTGTTTTCCTGATCAAATACAATTCATCCGGAAATGCAGTTTGGGCAAAAAGTTTAGGCGGAAATAATCTAAGCAATTATGGGGATTTACCGCAAACAATGGCCGTTGCTAAAAATGGAAGCATTTACCTCACAGGGAACATTGCTTCTGATACAGTACGATTTGACAGTATTATATTTACAAAAACAGGTGCTTCAAATATTTTCAATGTTGAGTTTGATTCATCCGGTAAGGTGATCTGGGCAGACTGCTCAACAAATAACGGGGTTATTAATTCTGCGATTTCTTCTTTCTTTAACCTTACAGATGCCTTCGGAAACAATTATTTTATTGGTCAATTTAGCAGCCCGACCATTAGCTTCGGGAACATCACACTCTCAAAGAATGATACGCTTGCAAATTCAATTGACGGAATAATTGGTAAATATGATATGAACGGGAAAATTATTTGGGTTAAGAAACTTGCAAATACCACTGGCGTAACCGGCTATTCGGTGGCGAGTGATTCAAACGGGTATATTTACGTGGCAGGAACTTTTCCTTCCTCAACCACTTTTTTTGGGAGCAACTCATTAACTGGTGGAGGAAGTTTTATTGCCAAATACGACACTTCGGGTAATGTTATTTGGGCCAAAGGAATTAATGGAAATATAACAACTTATTACATTTCAACGGATCATTTCAACAATTTAATTATTTCAGGCCTATTCGTTCCACCTGTAACATTTGGAACTATTACTTTATCAGATCCCGGAAATGCAAGTGGAATTTTTATAGCTAAAATGAGTCAATGTAATACAGCTATTCCCACCATTACCGCATCCGGAAAAACATCTTTTTGCCAGGGCGGAACCGTTACTTTAACTTCATCCGTTGCGAACAATTATCTTTGGTCGAATTCACTTACAACAAGATCTTGTTTAGTGACAGGTTCGGGAAATTACAGCGTTACCACAACCGATGTAAACGGATGCTCCACCACTTCTTCCGGTGTGTATGTGTATGTTTCCGGTTTAAAAAAGACAAGCATTGGTTTCACGCACGACACCCTTTACGTTGGCGATACTTACCCGCCCTTTGTTACTTACCAATGGTACCTGAATTCAACGATCATTCCCGGTGCCAAGGGAAGAATATGGATCGCCCAACAGAACGGGGCTTATAATGTTAACGTGATTGATTCGAACGGTTGTGCGGTGATGTCGTATGTGTATCATTTGGGTAATTTTGGAACTGAATCTTTGAGCGGGAACGTTAACTCAATTCTTATTTACCCAAACCCCAACAACGGAATATTTGAAATTAAAACCAACTCACAAATGCCGGTTACAAAAATTGAATTGTACGATGCGGTTGGAAATAAATTGTATGATGAAAAACCAAATGCTTCTTCTTCACAAATTCATTTGGAAAACCTGAGCAAAGGAATTTATTTTTTGAAATTATTTACGGAAGATGGGGTGGTGGTGAAGAGAGTGGTGGTGGAATAGGTTGTTAGTTCCCACGAGTAAGATGCTTGCGGGAACAAGGAAAGGTTTTACGTACTAACACCCCAAAACACGTGCCTGGCTTGATG
>JBIOHI010000311.1:0-1970 GCA_044448845.1 Bacteroidia bacterium | reverse complement strand
TGCCGGAGTTTATTTGCCGATGCAGGATGAGATATTTCCCGATAAAGAAAATTTCGGGAGAATATTCCGCAACAATGCCGTGATGAGTTCGATGGGCATCACGCAAATTGCAGCCGTGATGGGAAGTTGCGTGGCCGGTGGCGCTTACCTTCCGATCATGAGCGATGAAGCGATGATCGTTGATAAAACAGGATCGATCTTTTTAGCGGGAAGTTATCTCGTGAAGGCCGCAGTTGGCGAAGATGTGGACAATGAAACGCTTGGCGGTGCGACAACGCATTGCGAAATTTCAGGAGTAACCGATTATAAATTTCCGAATGATGCCGCCTGCCTTGATCGCATCAAGCGTATCATGGATAAAATTGGAGATTTTGAAAAAGCAGGATTCAATCGCGTTAAATCCATCGCCCCGAAAAAAGAAATGTCCACCGTTTTTGATGCCATCGGAAATATGGTGAAGCCGTTTGATGTCATTGAAATTATAGATCGATTGGTGGATGCCGGTTCCTTCGATCAGTATAAGGAACTTTACGGAAAAACAATTTTGTGCGGATACGCTCGCGTTGACGGATGGGCCGTGGGAATTGTTGCCAATAACAGGCAGATCGTAAAAGCTAAGAAACCAAAACAACCGGGAGAAACTGCAGCCGGGGCAGAGATGCAAATTGGAGGAGTTATTTATTCCGATTCGGCTGAAAAAGCTGCGCACTTTATCATGAATTGTAACCAGAAAAAAATTCCATTGGTGTTCATCCAGGATGTAACGGGCTTTATGGTTGGCAGCCGCAGCGAACAAGGTGGAATCATAAAAGACGGAGCCAAAATGGTGAATGCACAAGCCAACTCGATAGTGCCTAAATTCACAGTGATCACCGGAAATTCATTTGGTGCAGGAAATTATGCCATGTGCGGCAAAGCGTATGATCCGCGATTTATCGTTGCATGGCCAACAGCAAATATTGCGGTGATGGGTGGCGGTCAGGCAGCAAAAGTTTTGTTGCAGATTGAAGAAGCAAGTTTGAAAGCGAAAGGCGAAGTGATCACTCCAGAAAATGAAGCGAAACTTTTGAAAAGAATAACTGACCGGTACACACACCAAACCAAACCGTATTACGCAGCAGCACGTTTGTGGGTGGACGCCATCATTGATCCGTTGGAAACGCGCAAGTGGATCAGCATGGGAATTGAGGCGGCAAACAACGCCCCGATAACGAAAGAGTTTAAGCCTGGTGTGATCCGGACATAACCGTCAGACGCATCTGGCGTCAGACGGTTAAAACATTTGCGTCATTGATATTAGAATTCATTTTAAGAAAATTTAAAATATTAATTAGCGGTCTGACGCGTAATGCGTCTGACCACAGATAAACTAAAATAATAGTTGTATAACTAAATAAATAGTTTTAAGTTTGTCTTATGATTTACCTGACACGGGCAGAAGAACAAATAATGAAAGTGCTTTGGAAACTTGAAAACGCATTTATAAAAGATATCGTTGACCGGCTTCCTAAACCAAAACCTGCGTACAATACGGTCTCTACGGTTGTCCGCATTTTAGAAAAAAAGAAAATTGTGAGCTATGAGGCGTTTGGAAAAACCCATCGTTATTTTCCGTTAATTTCAAAAGAACAATATACCAAACAGCAATCTTCAGGTTTGCTGAAAAACTATTTTGACGGCTCCGTTCATAAAATTGTTTCTCATTTTTCAGCTAATAAATTAATAGACTTAAAAGAACTGGACGCTACCATTAAACTTTTAAATTCACTTAAAAAGAAGAAATGATATGGAATGGATGATCAAAACAAATCTTGATATTATCGCGTTGGCTATAATATATGTTCTGCTTTTCACCCATTCGAAGAATCACATTGCACAAAGGATTTCTTTATTGTCCATTCCGGTCATAAGCATGATAATTCCTTTAATTCATCTCCCTGCTAAAGAATATTCAACCCTATACTCAAATG
>JBIOHI010000310.1:0-2001 GCA_044448845.1 Bacteroidia bacterium | reverse complement strand
GGTTATATTTCAGTAGGTGTATTCAGAAATTTAATCAACATCTTACCTGTTGCAAATATTTCAACTAACTCCGATACTATAATTTGTGAAGGAGGAGGAGTTACTTTGAATGCGAACACCGACTCGGGCCTTACTTACCAATGGAGAAGAAACGGAATCGCGATACAAGGGGCAACTTCATCATCTTACACTGCTACATCAACAGGCTCTTATGATGTGGTTGTGTATAGCTCTTCAGGTTGCCCGAATGCTTCACGAATCATAAATATGCTCGTAAAACCAAAACCGAAAGTTGGATTTACAATTAATAATCCGTCACAATGTTTAACGGGAAATAATTTTCTATTTAATGATACTTCAAGTTTTAGTGTTGGTACGTTTACACGAAAATGGAATTTGGGAAATGGGGGTGCTGATACAACTTCGATAATCAACCCATCGAGAACATACAGCATTCCGAATTTTTACACGGTGAAATTATTTATTGCGGGTTCAAATGGGTGTAATGATTCGGTTACAAAAACGGTTGGAGTTGGAATAAGCCCGGTGGCTGGTTTCGCGGTGAACAACACTATGCAATGTGCCAATAAGATTTTTTCTTTTGTTGATACTTCCAAAGTTAGCAGCGGTCCTCTGGCAAGTTTGTGGATTTTCGGAGAAGGGAATACTGACACCTCAACTTCCATCAATCCGAATAAACTTTATTCAACCGATGGAACCTTTACCGTTAAATTGATATCCAGTAATTATGGTTGCAAAGATTCAGTTTCTAAAACAATTACAACAATTCCGAAACCCAATGTCGGTTTTACAATAAATGATACTTCTCAATGCATCAATGGAAATCATTTTATATTCAATGATACATCAACCATTAAAATCGGAACCCTGGTTCGCCTGTGGAATTTCGGAACAGGTTTCAACGACACTTCAACGCTTAAAATACCCAATAAGAATTATTCATCAGTAAATTCATATTCTATAAAGATAGTTGAAACCGGCAGCAACGGCTGAATAGATTAAATCACAAAAACAATTATTGTTAATCCAAAACCGAATGCAGGTTTTACCGTTAACGACTCCATACAATGTGTGAACGGAAATAATTTTGTTTTTTATGATACATCAATAATAAGTTCCGGAACTTTAACTCATTTGTGGAATTTTGGTGCGGGAATAACCGACACTTCGAATTCAAATAATCCTGATAAAATTTATTATTCGGATAATTCCTATTTAATTAAGCTTATCGAAACAAGCGATAACGGGTGCAAAGATTCTACCACCGGTTTTGTTTTGGTAACTCCAAAACCGAATGTGGCTTTTACGGTAAACAATTCTGTTCAATGTGAAAAGGCGAATAATTTTATTTTCAATGACTCTTCGACCATCAGCAGAGGCTCGTTCACACGTACATGGATTTTTAGTAATGGTGATACGTCATCACTTTTCAATCTGTCCAAAACTTTCAACTCTGCCGATACCATTTTTGTGAAATTCATATCGTCAAGTAATTTTGGATGCAGCGATTCGGTTACAAAACGCATAATTATTAATGCCAAACCCAATGCAGGCTTCACCATCAATGATTCTTCGCAATGCCTGAACGGAAACAATTTTATTTTCAATGACACCTCCATGATAAACAATGGAACCCTCAGCGGTACCTGGTTTTTCAGCAATGGAGATTCTTCGTCCCAAACGAATTTTTCAAAAACCTTTTCGTCTGCAAATAATTATTCCGTGAAATTAATTTCAATGAGTGATAAAGGATGCATTGACTCTATTACAAAAAATATTACGGTTTTCCCGCAGCCCAAATCCGGATTCACCATCAATGATTCATTGCAATGCCTGAGTGGAAATAATTTTATTTTCAGCGACACATCCACCGTCAGCAAAGGAATCCTCAAAGAACAAACCAGTGAAGTCGCTGAGATCGAGTACATCGTCCACAACGCTGCCCCCGAACCCCGAACCGTCATCGTGGAACAACCCTCC
>JBIOHI010000309.1:0-2005 GCA_044448845.1 Bacteroidia bacterium | reverse complement strand
ATATTTCCCTGGATAATGACGGAAGGAAAACTTATGAAGCCCTGTTGTCAACCATGTTTACGAATCACGCTTACGGAACGCAAACTACCATCGGTACGGTTGAACATTTGAAAAATCCATCGCTGGTGAAGATCAGGAATTATTACAACACCTACTACGTTCCGAATAACATGGCCATCATCATGAGCGGTGATTTTAACCCCGACCGCGTGATTGAAATGATCGCTCAAAAATTCGCTTACATGAAATCGAAACCGGTTCCCGAATATACCTTCAAAGCCGAACCGGTACACACTACACCGCTGGTGACCAATGTTTACGGTCCTGATGCGGAAAGTGTGATGGTCGGTTTCCGCTTCCCGGGAGCTCCTTCGAAAGAATCAAAATATTTGGCAGTCTGTGATTATATGTTGTCGAATTCCAAAGCCGGATTGATGGATCTGAACCTCGTTAAAAAACAAAAAGTTCTTTCAGCAGGTTCGGATGAATGGACCAACAAGGATTACAACATCCACATGCTATCCGGGAAACCGAAGGACAAGCAATCGCTTGAAGAAGTAAGAGACCTGTTGCTGGAACAGATCGAACTGATCAAGAAAGGAGATTTTGATGAGGAAATGCTCAAAGCCATCATCAATAATTTCAGGGTGGAACAGATCAAGAACAATGAAACGAACCGGGGCAGGACCAACACGATCCTCGAATCGTTCACTTCGGAAGTTCCGTGGAATGAAATGGCAGGCATGCTGGATGAGATGGCCACCATTACTAAGCAGGAGATCGTGGATTTTGCAAATAAATATTACACCAACGATTATGTGGTGATCTATAAAAGACAGGGTGAGAACAAGGTGAAGAAGATTGTGAAGCCCGAAATTCACCCGGTAAAAGTGAACCGGGAAGACATGTCGCCTTTTGCTAAAAGCATTGCCGAAATGAAGGCCATGTCGATGACTCCAATGTTCATTGATTTTGATAAGGACATCCAGAAAAACAAACTGGGCGGCAAGTTGCCGGTGTATTATGTGCAGAATACCGAGAATGGGTTGTTCAAATTATATTATGTTTTCGACATGGGTAAACTTCATGATCTGAAATTACCAATTGCGATCAATTTGCTTCAATATCTTGGAACGGATAAATACACCGCTGAACAGATCTCGAAAGAATTTTTTAAACTGGCTTGCGACTTTGGAGTTTCCTCCAGCGATGACCAGGTATATGTTCATCTTTCGGGCCTGGACGAAAATTTTGCTCCAGCAGTTCGCCTGTTCGAACATTTGCTTTCCAACATCAAACCTGATCAGCAGGCTTTGAACGACCTGGTGGAGCGCACGCTGAAAACCAGGACTGATGCAAAACTCAGCAAGGGAACCATTTTCAGAAATGCATTAAGGAATTATGCGATGTTCGGAAAAAGTAATCCGTTCACTTATAATTTGACTGCTGAAGAATTGAAAAAACTTAAAGCCGAAGAACTCACGGATGTGATCAAAGAATTGTCGTCTTACCAGCACAAGGTTTTTTATTACGGTCCTCACCGCCTGCAGGAAGTGAATGCAGTTCTCAACAGGGAACACAAAATCGGTTCGATGAAAGGTTACCCGAAAAGGAAAGAATTCAAACGGAATGAAATGGTAACTCCTTCGGTGTACTTCACCGATTACAAGATGGTGCAGAGCGAGATCATGTGGCTGAACAAACAACAGATGAAATACGACACAACCCTGTTCCCGGTTATCTCCATGTTCAACGAATATTTTGGCGGTGGAATGTCTTCCCTCGTTTTTCAAACCATACGTGAATCGAAAGCATTGGCGTATTCGACCTATTCATATTTCCAGACTCCCGGCCGAAAACCGGATCCTTATTACATTATTGCTTACATAGGAACCCAGGCTGATAAAATGAACGATGCCATTCCGGCCATGAATGAGCTGATACAAAACATGCCGAAATCGGATAATGCGTTTGAAGCGGCAAAACAAGCGTTAAAAAATAAACT
>JBIOHI010000308.1:0-2015 GCA_044448845.1 Bacteroidia bacterium | reverse complement strand
ATCCGTTGTATCCCGTTCGTTTAATTGCCGATTTGCCGAATATCCTTTTGAAATCACTTTCAGGCAATTCTTCCCAATCTTTATTGTTAAAGTTCAAAATTTCCGGGTAGGGTTCAAACCTTGGTTCACTGTGCGGCCCGGCAAACCGGTTCCAAGGACAAACATCCTGGCAAATATCACAACCGAATATCCAGGAATTGAATTTACCATTCATTTCTTCGGGAATTTTTTCTTTCAGTTCAATGGTAAAATAAGAAATACATTTGCTTCCGTCCACCATGTAGGGTTCGGTAATGGCATCTGTCGGACAGGCATCGATACAGGCGGTGCAGGTGCCGCAGTGATCAGTAACCGGTGAATCGTATTCCAAATCCAGGTCAGAAATGATCTCGCACAAAAAATAAAAAGAGCCTGAGTGCTGATTGATCAGGTTGGTGTTCTTTCCGACCCATCCAAGCCCGCTCCGCTTAGCCCAGGCACGTTCGAGTACCGGTGCCGAATCCACGAAGGCACGACCGTTGATCTCCCCGGCAGTTTCTTTCATGAATTCCATCAGTTCCTTTAATTTATCTTTGATCACAAAATGGTAGTCTTCACCATAGGCATATTTGGAAATTTTGTAATCGTTTTCTTCAGGAGTTTTCTTTACTGAATAATAATTAAACAGCAGTGAAAGCACCGACCTCGCTCCATCCACCAGCAATCGCGGATCGAGGCGTTTGTCAAAATGATTTTCCATGTACTGCATCTTTCCATGGCTGTTATTTTTCAACCATGATTCGAGCGAAGATGCCTCCTCTTCCAAAAACACGGCTTTGGAAATGCCAACCGATGCGAAACCGAGTTCCAATGCTTTCCTTTTTATTGCCAAAGTGAGTTGTGATGGATTCACGAGCATACCCGAACGAAATTTCAGTAAAGAAAAAATCCTCCGTTGCTGGAGGATTTGAAAATATTTTTGATTGAATTAAAACGGGGCTTCCAATAATTCATCTGGATTTACCGGAGGAGGCGGAGGAAGAACCGGAGGTGCTTCACCCTTTTTACGGGGTTTGCTTTGCTCAGCCCTGTTTTGCTCTTCCTGTTTTCTCATGAATTCGTTTCTTTTCTCATCTTTAAACTGGCGGTACATGTCTTTTTGATGCGGCTCGAGGATCTCAATAATGCGGTTATCGAGCATCCGGAGCTGGTTACTTATCATGTTTCGTTTTTCTTCAGGGGGCGCATTTTTTCTTTCCGATTTCATCCTCTCCATTTGCTCCTGGTTTTCTTTAGCCACTTGTTTTAGTCGTTTACGTTGTTCTTCACTCAACTGCATGCGGTCGCAAAACACCTGGAATTTTTGCTCAGGGGTCAGTACCGCTTCACCGGAACCGTTATCGGACGGCCTAGCATCAGGTTTTGATTTAGAGGCTGACGATTTTGCTTTCGACTTTTTTGCCGGGGCTTCCTGTGCATTCATCCTGACAGTTGTTATCAGGATTATGCATGCGATCAATGTTAAAAGAGACTTTGTGTTTTTCATAAATTAGTTTGAAATATTTTATAGCAAAATAAACAATAGTTTTTTATTTTGTGAAATAAATAACTTTTCGTCTTTTCCTTTGTTGGGAAATATAAATCAGTATAAGTTTCATAAAGATCGAATGAGCAGGAAAGGAAAAATCCTCGTGGCAATGAGTGGCGGACTCGACAGTCCCGTGGCCGCGGTTATGTTTGCCCACCAGGGCTATGAAGTGGTCGGTATCACCATGAAATCCTGGGATTCCCAGAATTCGGTAGGAACTAAAAAAGAGACCGGTTGCTGCAGCCTCGATTCCATAAATGATGCGCGGGCCATAGCGGTGAAACATGGAATCCACCACATCATTCTCGATATTAGAAATGAGTTTGGCGATTTTGTGATCGATAATTTTGTGGATGAATACCTTGCCGGACGAACTCCGAATCCCTGCGTGCTTTGCAATACGCATATCAAGTGGGAAGCGTTGCTCAAACGTGCCAACCAACTGGAT
>JBIOHI010000307.1:0-2017 GCA_044448845.1 Bacteroidia bacterium | reverse complement strand
TTTGAAAAAAATAAAATTCTTTTATTCGATCGTATAATCTACCACATCGTATCCCAGTTTTTTCAGTGAATCACCGATGAGGTCTTTATCACCCACCACCACGATCACCATGTTATCAACAGGCAATAATTCTTTTGCCAGTGTATTCAGTTCGGCTTTCGTCAGGCCCTGGAGTATCCTGGTTTGCTCTTCTAAATAATTATCCGGGAGATCATAAAGCACCAATGAATTTAAGAACCCGGCCTTTTGGTAATTTCCTTCAAACCGCAATGCATCACTTAAGATCAGCGCTTTTTTGGTGAAGTCAATTTCTTCATCCGTCATACCGCCTGCCCTGTAATTCTTTACTTCTTTAAGGATCTCTTTTACCGAAAGGTCGGTTGTGGAATCTTTCACACTGGCCGAAATCGCGAATGGACCCGGATATTTACTTCCTGAAAACCCCGAACGAATTCCATAGGTGTGTCCTTTATCTTCACGCAGGTTCATGTTCAGACGGCTGTTGAACTGAGCGCCCAGCGGGTAATTCATGATACGTGCTTTGTAAAATTTCCCGTTGTAATCAAACGGCATGATACATATCCCATCACAATAATGGACTGTGGCGCTTTGTATTTATCCACGAGGTAAATTTTGGTCTTCTCGATCTTCTGGGGAGTGACGGTCACTAAAGGAAGCTGGGCATCCTTTTTCTTCCAGTTTTTCAGGAAGGATAATTTGGGCATGATCTCCGATTCGGTCACATCTCCCACAACCACCAGCGTGGAATAAGATGGATTGTAAAAGTTATCATAGTATGCCTGGACATCTTTTAGCTGCATTCCTTTTAACGATTTGATCGTGCCTAATGGCGATTCGGAAACGATTGATTTTCCATATAAAAGTTTTGCAAAGGAGATCGATGCCATGAACTGCGCTGTTTGTTTGCTCTGGCTTATACTTGCTCCAAGCATTTTTTGCAGGCGCTTAAAATCTTCGGGTAAGAATTTCGGATGCATCAGTTTCTCCTCAAATAACTCAAGGGCTTTGTTTAGGTTCTTTTTGGGGGCCGTAAAACGAACGGTCGTGAATTCATTGCTTGCCGAGAAATTAATGGCGGCACCGAGTTTCTCGATCTCGTTGCTGAATTGTTCAGAAGTATATTTTTGAGTGGCTTCCTCCATCATCAACGAGGTGAACAGTGCATGGCCCGATTTGCTAAGGTCATTTCCGGCTGCATAATTTCCTCCGCGAATATTAATGATGATATCCACGTAAGGAGATTCCTGGCTTTCCGTCCCGATGATGGTCATTCCATTTTCCAACTTCGTTTTATAGCTTTTCGGAATGGTTGGATACACCGGGCTTCCGTAAGGCGGTTGTTTGCTACGGTCGAAATTATCCACCGTTTTTTTATAGGTCAATCCTTTGTACTCGAGTTCCTGTTTGGCTTCTCCCGAAGTGGTCGACAGCTTTGTATCTTCTTTTACATCTTTATTAACCGCAGCATTGGTTGTGAATTTTTCATGCTTTGGAAACACGGTTACGTTGGCCGAATATTTTCCTTTCACATAAGTGCGGAACACACGCATCACATCTTCCTTGGTAACTTTATTATACCGGTCCAGTTCATTATTTACATTCCAGGGTTTTGTTCCCAGCAGGTAATTCCACGAATAAAGAAGGTTTGCTTTCTCCGAAACGGTTCCGATATTCTGCAGGATGCTGCTTTCAAACTGATTTTTAAAACGGGCCATGGCATCATCATCCACACCCTTCTGATCAAATTCATCTAATGTTTGCGCCAACAATTTTTCCACGTCCACATCTCCATCGGGATAGGACAAAATGGTAAATGAAAATTCACCTCCCAGTTCTTCTGAACCATGATTGGCAGAAGCTCGAGCGGTCTTTTCAGATTTCACAAAATTCTTATATAAAATTGAATTGTTTCCATTACCCAAAACGAAGGCAAGAACATCCAGAGCCGGTTCATCAGGGTGATAGGATGGAACCGTTGGATAGGGTACTTCCAGCA
>JBIOHI010000306.1:0-2021 GCA_044448845.1 Bacteroidia bacterium | reverse complement strand
TTCAATCTTTTTATTTCTTTGGTCAAAAAAGGATTCTTTAATGTATTTCGATAAAATACGAAGTGTGAAAGCAATGCCTGACGGTGGTTGTATGATTGTAGGTAGCTTACAAACCAATATGTTAGATATGATTGTGATAAGATATGATAAATCAGGAATGATAACCTCCGTAAAGTATTATGAAAGTAATATGAAAGAGATTTTAATTTTTCCAAATCCGGGTGTAAGTAAAATATTCATCAGTGGTGAAACTCAAAACAGAAATTTTAGTTTGTATGATAAGCAAGGTAAAGTTGTTGCGACAGCAAGCATTAGTCAACTTACAACAGGAATAGATATTTCTTTTTTAAGCACCGGAATTTATTTTTATAAAATTACGGACACAAATTCGGGCGCAGTAAAAACCGGGAAGTGGGTGAAAGAATAGTTTTGCCTCCTAATTCAGCGCGTCAATCACATCCTGCCTTGTGATAATGTGAACCGATCCATCCAGTGTTTTTAAAAGCACTGCATTATTTTCTTTGGTAATTAATTTCGAAACTTCTTCGAGTGCAGAATCTGTTCGCACAAACGGGAATGAAGGTTGAACCACTTTACTCACCTTTTCATTTTTCAATTCGGGATGCTCAATTAATTTGCTGAACAAATGCGAATCGTTGAGTGAACCAACAAATTCATTCTTATTATTCACCACGGGAATTTGAGAAATGTCGAACTTTCGCATTTTCACGATCACGTCATGAATCACATCATTCTCGTTTGCAGTAATTAATTTTAAATGCTTATGCGATTCGATGAGATCAATTGCAGTTGGCTTATCGTTCACTAAAAATCCGCGGTCGCGCATCCAGTCATCGTTGAACATTTTTCCAAGGTAACGCGTTCCGTGATCGTGGAAAATCACCACCACAACATCTTCTTTTTTAAAGAACTTTTTCATCTGCAACAAACCCGCCATGGCCGATCCTGCAGAGTTTCCCGCGAAAATTCCTTCCTCGCGCGCGATCCTTCGCGTCATGATGGCGGCATCTTTATCGGTTACTTTTTCGAAATGATCAATGATACTGAAGTCCACATTTCCTGGCAGGAAGTCTTCTCCTATCCCTTCGGTGATATATGGATAAATTTCATTCTTGTCGAGGATACCGGTTTCCTTAAATTTTTTGAAAACCGAACCATAGGTATCAATTCCCAAAACTTTTATGTCGGGATTTTTTTCTTTTAAAAATTTTCCGGTACCGCAAATAGTTCCTCCGGTTCCCACACCAACAACGAGGTGAGTTATTTTCCCTTCGGTCTCATTCCATAATTCAGGGCCTGTTTGTTCGTAATGAGCCAGGGTGTTTGAAAGATTATCATACTGGTTGGGCTTCCATGAATTCGGAACTTCTTTCTCAAGCCGCGATGAAACCGAATAATACGAACGCGGATCTTCGGGATCGACATCCGTTGGACAAACGATCACTTCGGCACCGAAAGCTTTAAGGGCATCCACTTTCTCGCGTGATTGTTTATCGGTGGTGGTAAAAATGCAATGATACCCTTTGATCACGGCAGCAATAGCGAGTCCCATCCCGGTATTGCCGCTGGTTCCCTCGATGATGGTGTACCCGGGTTTGAGCTTTCCATCCTTTTCGGCATCTTCGATCATTTTCAACGCCATCCGGTCTTTGATGGAGTTGCCGGGATTAAAAGTTTCGATCTTTGCCAGCACCGTGCACGGCAGGTCTTTCGTGATCCGATTGATCTGCACCAATGGAGTGTTTCCAATCGTTTCGAGAATATTTTTATACCACATCGTGCGAATTTAAATGAAAGGATTGAATTGCCAATTTTTGCACAAATCCACCGCTTGAAACGGCATGCCTTTTATTAATATCGTTTCGCAAGTTTCATTTTAGAAAAATACAACCAATTTTATAACTACCGTCATTGTATCCTGATTTTCCAGGACAGAACTTTGTTCTTGAATCTGAAAGAAATATTCAGATCGTTTCAAAAATTAATTCACTATTTAATAA
>JBIOHI010000305.1:0-2033 GCA_044448845.1 Bacteroidia bacterium | reverse complement strand
TTGCCTTTGGCAATTCCGGCAGACTCAAAAATGCTGGGTCCATAATAAATGATGGCATTAATACCACAGAACTGTTGCAGGATGCCCAAAGTAATACCTATAAATAAGGGAAGCCGTATGGATTTGCTGAAGACAGATAGTTGACTGTCGGAATGTTTTAAGGCAGCTTTATTCATGTCATCTAATTCTTTCGTCGCAGCTATAGAACCTATGGTGCTTATAAGGATTGCATCTGCCTTTTCTTTTTTATTAACCGAAAACAGCCAGCGTGGGCTTTCCGGAATTTTGATGAGCAGGGCCATAAAAACTGCAGATGGAATACTCATCACAAAAAACATAGGGCGCCATGTTTCTCTCTGCAAAAACCATTGAAGAAAAGTGGCTTGAATATTATTTTGCGCAAGCCTCAATAATAGCGAATTGGAAAAATAAGCGAGAAGAATTCCAATGGTAATCGCCAACTGGTAATAAGCGATCATTCTACCACGATTAGTTGCAGGGGCAAATTCAGCGATGTACATAGGAGAAATAACGGAAGCCATGCCGACACCTATTCCTCCGATCAGGCGTGCACTCACAAGCAAGTTGAAACCGGGAGCAAAGGCGCAACCAAAGCCCGATAGCAGAAACATAAAACCTGACAGCATCATTACTTTTTTACGTCCGAGCCGGTCACTTAAAAAGCTTGTGAGAATAACACCAAGAATACAACCCAACAAACCGCTGCTGACAAACCAACCTTCCTCCGGGGGAGTTAATGCAAATTGAGCTTTTACAAAACTGATTGTACCGGAGATGACGGCTGTGTCAAAGCCAAATAACAAACCTCCGATAGCGGCTGTTAAACAAATGTAGGTGATGCGGGAAGATGGAGGGGAAGGATTCATTCGGTTACCGAGGGAGTCTTGACAAATGTCGCTGAAATTTTTTGGGGTACATCATTTTGTCCCGTAGGGACAACCATTTGGTAGAGCAAAAATCCATATCCACCTTGCGTCCCATCGGGATGCACATTTCAATCATCGCTATCATTAAAAACGAAAACCAACCGATCCATTTGTAAATTCAAACCCAACGACATCATCATGGCAAACACCTATTCCCAAATCAACATCCACTCCGTCTTCGCTGTAAAGGGGCGGCAGAATTTCATCACCAAAGATTTCCGTGATCGTCTACACAAGTTTATTTCTGTTACCTTGAAAAATGATGGATCATATCCGTTAGTAGTTGGTGGATGGCTCGATCATGTTCATGCATTCTTTGAATTGCCTGTGACCATTACCGTTTCGGATCAACTGCAAAGAATCAAATCACAATCATCATTATGGATTAATGAAAATAAATTCGTCAAAGGAAAATTTCAATGGCAATCAGGATATGGTGCGTTTTCGTATTCGCGTTCCCAACGTGATCCGGTGATTAAATACATCATGAACCAGGAACAACATCATCGGCGAAAAACTTTTCGTGAAGAATATTTTGATCTGCTGGCAAAATTTCAAATTGATTTCAAGAAAGAATATGTGTTTGAATTTTATGATTGACAGCCATTCATTCATCGCAATATCAACGGGCGGAATTTGATTTTCGTGAGGCAAATGTTCGTCCCGATGGGACGAAAAAAAATCATTCCTATCCTTCTACCATAAGTGCGTCCCTACGGGACTGAGATGGGTTCAAATAAAATTTCATCGTTTGTAATCATCATCATACCGTTTGATATCATCCTGCTGCCAGTTTCCAAATGCTACTTCTAATACACGTACGGGTTGATTTCCTCGGCATGACAACCTATGCTGCTCATTGGGAGGTATCCATATTTCGTCACCAGCATTACACTCCGTGATGGCATCGCCTACCTGAACGATAGCACCGGCATCTATTACAATCCAAAGTTCTGCCCGGCCTGTATGCGATTGAAGGCTTAAGCGCTGACCCGGTAATACTGTCATCAAACTCACCGTGCAATCTTCATTATTTGCAAACTGTGAGAAAGAACCCCATGGTCTGGTTACAGGTTTTACTTCAGG
>JBIOHI010000304.1:0-2055 GCA_044448845.1 Bacteroidia bacterium | reverse complement strand
GAGGATACCCGCAAACCGACAGTTCCGAAAAAACGACCAGGTCGGCTCCTTCCGATTTTGCCTTTCGGATCTGGTCTATGATTTTTTTTGAATTGAACTCAAAGTTACCGGTGTGGTAATTGAGCTGGGCGAGCGATATTTTCAACGATTGCAAAACGGTTGCGAAGATAGTAAATTGAATTTATCCTTTGGTGAAATTTATTGTGGAGATCACCGATCGGTTTAAAACAACACGCCAAAATGCAGTGCCACGAAATTCATATTTGCTTTCCAAGAACTTTCATCGGTGAAATTTGAAATGGAATTATCATAGCGTAAACCCGCTATCAGCATGGTATTGCCGAAGATATTGTATTGAACACCTGCTCCGAGGATAAAAGAGAAACGGAAAAAATTAACTTTCGGGCTTAAACCATTGTTATTAAAATTGATGTACTCTTTGTCTGATGGATCCGGGTTATTCACATCAATATTGGTTCGGTTCAATGCAGAGTTGGAAGAAGACACATCGGCTTTTGCGCGGAAGTTGAAGCTCATGCCAAAACCGGCTTCCGCATAAAAACGCGTATATCCGATCTCCTTTGTTCGCATTTTTAAAATGAAAGGAAGATTAATGTATTGCAGTTTGTAATTAACCTGGAGATCTTTTGTCCCGGTATTTTTTACATAAACCGAGTCGGGGCTGATGGTGCCGCCAAACGTGCCAATGCTCAGTTCAGTTCCGATGGAATAATTCTCGCTGAAAAAATAATCGATCATTACACCATACGAAATATTTATTCTCGAACCGCTCGTGGTTAGTGATTTGCTGTCCGTGGAAGTCCAGGTATATTGCGGGGATGCCTTGATGCCCAGTTTTATTTGGGCATGAACAAATGGTATCCACAATAAAAATAAAATCGTACTGAAAATCTTTCGCATAAAATTACTTTTGCAACATGTTCAAAATTAAAACAAACCAATTCGACACCTATTTTTTCTTGTTCACATGTGTGATTATCCTTTCAGTTTCGGGGTGCAAAAAAAAATCAACAAGAATAAATATTCCAACAGATTACAAACCGGTAAAGATTCTCCGTTTCGAACGTGATCTTTTTGCCGTGGATACCAACGACCTTCAAAACGGATTGCGAAATGTTTACAAAAAATACGGGCAGTTCTATATTTCGTTTGCACGGGAAATGCTCCAGTTCAAACCATATCCGGATGATTCACTTTTTATCCGCCCGATGAGCATGGTGGTAACTTACCGTCCGTTCCGGAACCTGCAAAAAACGGTTGACTCCTCTTTCGGGGAAATGAAAGAAATTTCAGAACAATTAGGTTTGGCAAATGCCATCTACAAACAGGAATTTCCGAAAGCAACCGAACCGGAATACATCACGTTCGTTTCTGAATATTCTTTTGGCAACGTAACATTCGATCACCTCATCGGTATCGGGCTCGATATGTTCATGAATGATAAACTGGCGAAAAATTACCGAGCGCTGGAATTTCCCGAATTCATGATCAAAAAACTTCGAAAAGAATACGTGGTACCGAACACGGTGAAATCGCTTGGTATAAGCCGGTTTGAAGAAGAAACCGCGCGTGACAAACGTTTTATTGCCACCATGATATTTGAAGGTAAGATACGGTATTTTATGCAATCGTTAATGCCCGATGCTCCAGATTCGATCATCATGGGATATTCGGCCAAACAAATGCAGTGGTGCTATGACAACGAAGGAGAAATGTGGGCGCATTTCATGGAAAAAAATTTATTGTACAAGGACAACCAGCAGGAATACATGCGGTATTTCAATGACGGCCCTTTCACGAGTGCCGATGGCGTTCCGAATGAATCGGCACCGGCCGTTGCTGTTTTTACCGGGTGGCAGATCGTTAAAAAATACATGGACGAAAATCCCAACATCACGTTGCAGCAACTCATGTTTGAAAAGGATTTTGATAAAATTCTGAAGGGGAGTAAGTACCGGCCGTGTTTTCTTTTCTTCCTTTCTTTTACAGTCTGCAAATACACAAAAATTAAAATATTTAATAATTTAAAAATTT
>JBIOHI010000303.1:0-2116 GCA_044448845.1 Bacteroidia bacterium | reverse complement strand
GTACAGCATCACGACATAAATTCCACGGTACCTTTTTTCAGGTGATAGATTTCCTTCAATACTTAATTCATCAGGAAGAAAATGAGCGTATGCTGTTTGTTTGGTTTCCATTCCATTCTCATTTTTTACTACCAGGTCATAAGGCACGGAAAGTACCACTCCGCCAAGCGTTTGCTCTCCTCCCCATTTGCTGCTGATCTCCGCTTCGGCATCATCGCGCAAGGTTTGCCGTTCGCGGATGAGGCTGTTCACCATGCCGGATGGAATGAGTAAGATCAAAATAAGAATTCCGATGGTAAAAAATTTCAGCATCACCGAATGTTTTGCCCAATTGTTTATCCGCTCAGGCAAGGAAGATTTTTCGCGCTTCATAAATTTTTTATTTAAGAATCAAAACTAAGAAATTATTTCCCAAACTCCACTTTCCCTTCGTCTTCATTCTCCTTCAGTTTCATGATCTGATCCAATGCATCAGGAATTACATCGCTGCAGATCGTGATGAAAGAGCCTTTCACTGCATGTTTGATGGCATAGTCGATCGCTTCGATTTCATTTTTGATCACTTTCAGTTTCTTTTTTGGATCCACTTCAGCAATACCTTTGGTAAGCAAAGCCACCAGTTCATCTTCTGTTCTCCCCCGTAAATTCCTATCCTGCCTGATAATAATTTCATCAAACATTTCAGCAGCAAGTTTTCCAAGACTGATTGTGTCCTCATCTCTTCTATCTCCAACTCCTGCAATAATCCCGACTTTTAATTTTGAATCTACTTTCGAAAGCATGTCGGCAATTGCTTCGAAACCGGCAGTGTTATGCGCGTAATCCACCATCACATCAAAATTCCTGAAACGGAAAATATTCATTCGTCCGGGAGTTTGTGCCGGACCCGGAATAAATGTTTGCAAAGCAATCCGAATGTCTTCAATTTTTAAATTCTGAATGAACGCAGCAAGAACAGTTGGTAAAATATTTTGAATATTATAAGCAGCTTTTCCTCCAAAAGTGAGCGGAATATTTATCGCTTTCTCTACTCTTATTTTCCAGGTTCCTTTGCAAATTGTCACGTAACCGTTCTCATAAATAGCAGCAAGTCCACCGGCTTTCATGTGCTTTTTTATTACAGGATTATTTTCATCCATGCTGAAAAATGCATGTTTGCATCTCAGGTCCTTCGTCATCGCAACGGTCCATTTATTATCGGCATTCAGTATTGCATAACCGCCCGGCAACACACTTTCAGGAACAACGGCTTTCACCCGAGCTAGCTGTTCGATGGTATCAATATCCTGGAGTCCTAAATGATCTTCTGCTACGTTGGTCACAATACCGATATCACAATTATGAAAACCCAAACCCGCTCTTAAAATTCCTCCGCGTGCGCATTCCAAAACAGCAAAGTCAACAGTTGGATCTTTCAGCACAAACTCAGCACTCACCGGTCCTGTGCAATCTCCATGCAGCATCAATTTATTCTGAATATAAACTCCGTCCGTGGTTGTAAATCCAACTTTATACCCCACCGTTTTCATCAGGTGAGCCATCAACCGCGTGGTGGTGGTTTTTCCATTCGTACCGGTAACAGCAATGATCGGAATACGCGCACTCACTCCCGGAGGATACAACATGTCGATCACCGGTTCGGCAACATTTCTCGGGAGGCCTTCGGCCGGATCAATGTGCATCCGGAAACCCGGTGCGGCATTCACTTCGAGTACGGCTCCGCCATTTTCGGTGATCGGTTCCGTTAAACTTTCCGCCATGATATCGATTCCGCAAATATCCAGTCCGATGATGCGTGCAATGCGTTCACACATGAAAATATTATCGGGGTGAACCATGTCGGTCACATCGGTTGCCGTTCCACCGGTGCTGAGATTAGCCGTTGGTTTTAAAAATAATTCCTCTCCTTTTTTCAAAACACTTTCCAATGTCAATTCTTTTTTGTTCAGAATATCCAATGTGAAATAATCCACTTTAATTGATGTCAAAGTTTTTTCATGACCGTAACCTCTTCGCGGATCCGTGTTGGTGATATCAATTAATTCCTGGATGGTGTGTTTGCCATCTCCTTTCACAGAAGCCGGTTTGCGAATCGCTGCGGCCACAAATTTATAAT
>JBIOHI010000302.1:0-2117 GCA_044448845.1 Bacteroidia bacterium | reverse complement strand
TTACCTCGGATATGAAGAGAAAACGGAAAAAATAATCGTGAGTGCCGACCTTCCATTAACCATTAAAATGAAGGTTTCTACGGGAAAGCTGAATGAAGTGATCGTTTCTGCGGGCAGGTACGACCAGGAAATAAAGCGTGTCACTGTTTCCACTGAGATCATTAAACCATATCTCATCGAAAACAAAATAACCACTAACCTTCAGTATTTTTTAGACCAGGTTCCGAGTGTGAATGTTGTTGACGGGCAACTGAACATCCGTGGCGGCAGCGGGTGGACGTATGGTGCAGGTTCACGAGTTATGGTTTTGCTCGATGATCTTCCGTTTCTTTCCGGTGATGGCGGACAGGCGCAATGGAAATTTTTACCAACCGAAAATCTACAGCAACTCGAAGTGATCAAAGGAGCATCTTCAGTTTTGTATGGTTCATCGGCAATGGATGGAATTATCAATTTGAGAACTGCCGATCCGAAAAGCACCCCGGTTACCAGTTTCACCCCGTTGATCGGTTGGTACAGCAAACCTTCGAACGACAGTTTGAAATGGACCAATGCTGCTCAACTTCAACGCGGTTTCAATGCGTTTCATTCGCAGAAAATAAAAGATTTTGACCTCACGCTTGCTGCAAATTATTTAAAAGATGACGGCTACAGGATGGGGGAAGATGACAATCGTTTGCGCTTTTCAATCAAAACAAAATACCACTCAAAAAAATATGCCGGGCTCACTTACGGATTAAACGGAAGCGCAATGTACCAGGAGAGTTCGAGCTTTTTGTTGTGGAATGGTTTTCCCACCGGGGGGTTGGTCTCATTGAATGAACAAAAGACAACCGACAAATCGTGGAATATTTCTTTCGATCCCCATCTCGATTTTTTTGCATTCGGATTGAAACACAAAGTTCGTATGCGATATCTAAATATCAGCAACAACCTGCAGTCGCCCGACAGCACTCCCAATCAAAGCAATGCTTCGTGGATGGCCTATAGTGAATACCAGGTGCAAAAAGATCTGCCTAAACAACTCGGAGTGATCACCGGTGGTTTGGCCGGAAATTATACTCAAAGCAATTCTCCTTTATTCGGTGGTGTTCACACGAGCAGCAACTTCGCTCCTTTTCTGCAAGCCGATCTTCGTTATAAAAGGATCAGCTTTAATCTCGGATCTCGCTGGGAAAATTATAAAATGGAAGACAACAAAGACAGCCGGTTGATTTTCCGAACGGGATTGAATATTGAAATAACAAAATCAACTTTCTTCCGAACCAGTTACGGGGAAGGCTACCGTTACCCTTCAATTGCCGAGCGGTACATTCAAACTACTGTTGGAACACTCCATATTTTTCCGAATAATTCTTTACAACCTGAAAGCGGTTGGAATTATGAAGCAGGGATCAAACAGGGATTCCGGATCGGCAACTGGCAAGGATTTGCGGATGCGGCCTATTTCATCACTCAATACAACAACATGATGGAATTTGATTTCGCGTATTGGAAATCATTACCCAGTTCACCTACTCTTGATGATGCACTTCGCTCGCTTGGTTTCAAATCCGTAAATATCGGAAGAACACAAATTGACGGTTTTGATTTTTCACTTGGCGGTGAAGGAAAAATGGGTCCGATCGATGTAAAAATAATTTCCGGGTTCACGTTTATGAATCCGGTTTCCCTCGAACCAAATAAAGTTTTTGCGATTGACTCATCAAACCAAAACAAACTTACTTATCACAATACCAGCACGGATACAACCAACAATATTTTAAAGTACCGTTACCAGCAACTCGCAAAAGTTGATTTGCAGGTTGGATATAAAAAATTATCTTTCGGTGTGAGTTTGAAATACAACAGCTACATGAAAAATATTGATACCATTTTTGTAAATCCCGCACTCACCGCAGGGGGAATTAAAGGTGTTGCACAAGCTCGTGAACTCAACACTTCCGGTGATTTCACCTGGGATGTCCGGGTGAATTACGAGTTTAATAAACACATCAAAGCCGGTGTGGTCATTTATAATTTATTCAACCATGAGATGATGACAAGGCCTGCAGACCTTCGTCCACCCCGATTGGTAATGTTTCAAATGACTTTTAGGATTTAACAGACTTTAAGTT
>JBIOHI010000301.1:0-2129 GCA_044448845.1 Bacteroidia bacterium | reverse complement strand
TAATTAGTCGAAACGATTTTCTTTGCCCATTCCCATTTTTGTCCCTGTGAAAAAGAGAGAAAATGAATGCTTGAAATGAAGAGAGTTAAGTAAATTTTTTTCATAATTGAATTTAGAGATAAGTAAGATAGAAAACAATTAGTGATTAGTTTGTCTTAACCAGTTTTAAATTTCTTATTTCACCATCACGTTGAATTTTCAAAAAATAAATTCCGGGGGTAAGATCTGCAGCTTCATCTAAATTTAAATATTGGCGGCCTTTTTCAAATGTTAAAGAGTTTTCCAAAATTATTTTTCCGTTCAGGTCGCTGATCACGATTTGTAAATTCTCCCTGTTCATTAATTCAAAATAGAGGGTTAATTTATTTGAATACGGATTGGGAAAAACATTCACGAAAAGATCTGTATTGTTTTGCGCATTGCTTAAAGTTCTTATATCCGTAAAACTGTACGATCCGTTCTTATCCGTTTCCCTGATACGATAATAAAAAACAGAAAATTGTGAAACCGATTTTTCAGCGAGAGGATCGAGGTATTCATAAGAATGGATGGTATTCGAATTTCCTGCGGCTTTTATTTTGGTTATGGTTTCAAAGTTCGATCCTTCATTGCTTCGCTCTACTTCAAAATATGCAGAGTTCTGTTCGCTTGCTGTTGTCCAGGTGATCAGCGCATCCTGTTTGTTATTTGCCCATGCAGCATCAAAGTTAAGCCACGAAACAGGCAAGGCCGTCCATATGAAGTTTCCGGCATCTGCTCCTATATCTACAGGTGTGAACGAACTACGGTTCTGTCCGTCAAAATCTACAGAAACAGATGAAACGGATGTACCATTACTTTCCACCGGAGTTGTTCCGCTCACATGGAGATCAACGGAGGTATAATTTCCATTCGGATTCACAAAATTCGGATTCACGCTCCCGCTGTTGGTATCTAGTAAAGTAGCTGCACGATACGAATACAAGGAATTATAATCGTTGCCTCCAACCACTCCAAACGGAGTTGATTGAGTAAGCATGATATTGTAATTGCTCAGCAACGAACCGGCAGAATTCAACCCGATCGTGTAATGCTTCCCACCGGTTGTCGCATTACTCCTGGAGTTGTAAAAAATATTATTGTAAATAACATCGGCACCCATTCCCGTTCTTCGGAAACAATAAGTATTAGCAGTATTTGTTCCGACATTATTTCCTCCGATATAAACACTATTAAAAAAGAAGTTCTCATCATTCGTGTTTGCTTTAAAGATCCCGGTGACCTGGCATGAATTGGTCATACTCGTTCCGTTTGGACTGATGCCGAGACGGATCATGTTATTGGTTACGTCTACAATTCCGGCATCTAAATAGATCCCTTGTATTTGAGCGGAAGCACTACTTGAATTGAGTGATAAACTGTGGATGAAATTCCGGGAGATCGAATTTCCGGAATTGGTGGAACTGAAATAATAGATACCGGTTAGGCAAACCGCTGCACCGGTATTGGTAGAAATAATGGAATCAATGATATTTTGGGTGATGGAAAAACCATACGAAGTTGAATTCAATGCAATGCCTGCCATTGAAGCATTGCTGCCCAGGCTTGTGTTCGCTGAAGAGGTGCTGAGATTTTTAATGGTGTTGCCACTGATGGTTAACGATGAAGTTGGAGAGGCATCTATTCCGCGGGTTATACCCGAACTGGCTGTTCCCGCATAATTATTATTTAGGTTCGAAATAATATTGTTGGAGATGGATGCAGCATTCCCTGCAATGCCCTTTATATACTGTCCCAAAGAACTGGTACTCGAGTTGGCAGCGTTGATGCTGTTGGGGAAGGAAGTATTTCCGATAATATTTCCGGTTACAGTGGCTGCCGGGTTTGAAACTTTGATGGCCGTAAAACTATTGGGGTTGCTGGCAGCAGTGCCGTCAACTGTTATTCCTGCGATCACGTTATTGGCAACAATTCCGGTACCATTATAAATGATCCCGTAGTTTTCGGAATTAATAGTGGCTTCACTTAAAATGTAAATGGAATTATTCGCAGTGGTTGAGCCAATCACGTTTCCGGCAATATTTCCTACATTAACATTGCCCGCTGTCACTTCAATTCCGATAAATGCAGAGGCGCTCTCTAAATTGCCC
>JBIOHI010000300.1:0-2138 GCA_044448845.1 Bacteroidia bacterium | reverse complement strand
GTATATTTGCCATGAATATTTTCGAATCTGTTGAAATTCATAAAAGGCAATAATATTTTCAATCTTATTTTATTGGCACCGATACTGCTTGTTGCGTGCAAAGGAAATGAAATTTATTCGTTTACACCTGAAATTAAGAATGTGAACGAATACGTGATGGATAACAGCGCAGGTACCCGTGATTCGATTGTGATGTTGAGTTTCGATTATACCGATGGTGACGGTGACATCGGTCTTGATGTATCAGTAACTGCCCCACCTTTCAATTCTGATACTCTTGGTCCGAATCATTCCAACAGCAACCGTTACGCGAATAATGTGTGGGTGGATTATTACCAGAAAATTAACGGGGAATATATTCCGCCTATTTTTCCAACCACCACCGATACCATTCGGAGAGATGTTCGAACGGGTGACCTCACACCGGAGGGAACTCATAAAGCCATCAGGGGAACAATCAGTTTACCGGTGCTTACTTTATCACCAAGCTGGCCGGGCAGGTCGGATACGGTACAAATAAGGGTGAGGCTGCTTGACAGGGCGCTTCATATCAGCAATGAACTTCGAACGCCTGATATTATTTTACACCCGTAAAACTGGTTACCGAACAGTTTAGAATTCCTCTTCTTCTTCATCCTCTTCCTCTTCCACATCGGGATTAAAATTAAATCCGCGCGTGTAAGCCACATCCATCTCGTCATCGAGATCGATGTCCAGCTCTTCATCATCCTCGTTGTATTTTTTCTTAGGAGGAGGTTCAGCTTCTGCCCTGGTAAACTCTTTGCGAGTGTCTTCAGTTTTCGATTTCAGAGTAGTTTTTTTCGACTTGCTCATCTTTCTTTAAACATTTATCCTTAACAAAAATAATGAATAATATTTTTTCCCAAATGAATTTTTAAATAAATTATTTTTACCTGACGGTAAAAATAAAAAATTGAATTTAGATTATGCAAGTGATTTTTTAACACATCAAAGATTTTACACAAAAATGGACTACGGTGTTCAACCGGTTTATCACCAAACAAAAAAAATTGAGTGCAGGCCTGTTTTGTTGATAATATAACAATGATAAGAATCATATTGCAAAAAATGCGAATAATAAGTTGTTTCACCCACTTTAAAATTCAGGTATTTTGAAAATAGCAGTCATCAAAGAATCAAGGACGGGAGAGAACCGCGTTGCGCTTTCCCCCGCAGTTGTACAGCAGTTTGTAAAAGCAGGTTTTGCCTGTGCTGTCGAATCCGGAGCAGGATACAAATCAAATTTTGACGATGAGGCATACCGGAAAGCCGGTGCCACGGTGGAAGATAAAAATAATCTTTTTGCCACTGCCGATATCGTTACCAAGGTAAATGCTCCCACGGATGAAGAGATCGGCCAGATGAAAAGCGGTGCCGCATTCTTCTCCTATATTTATGCCACGTTCAATCCTGACCTGGTAAAAAAACTGGCTTCGAAAAACATCAGTTCTTTTTCCATGGATGCCATTCCGCGGATCTCCCGTGCCCAAAACATGGATGCGAAAAGTTCCCAGGATAATTTGGCAGGTTACAAATCGGTGATCATGGGAGCAAATGCTTTGGGAAAAATTTTTCCTTTGCTGATGACCTCTGCCGGAACCATTTCTCCGTCACGCGTGGTGATCTTCGGTGCAGGAGTTGCCGGTCTTCAGGCAATTGCCACTGCAAAACGACTTGGCGCTATCGTGGAAGTGACCGATGTTCGCCCCGAAACGAAAGAACAGGTGGAATCACTCGGTGGAAAATTCATTGAAGTGAAAACCGAAGAGGCAGTAAAAGTAGAAGGCGGATATGCCAAAGAAGTTTCTGCCGAATACCTGGCGAAACAAAAAGAAGCAGTGAATAAATCGCTCGCTCTGGCCGACCTCGTGATCACAACGGCTTTGGTGATGGGTAAAAAAGCACCTGTTTTAATTACCGAAGAACAAGTGAAGATGATGAAACTTGGCAGCGTGATCGTGGATATGGCGGTGGAGCAGGGTGGAAACTGCGAGCTGAGCGAACTCGATAAGACCGTTGTGAAACACGGTGTTACCATCATCGGGCAAAGCAATTTACCGAGCACACTCCCGCAAAATGCAAGTGAATTGTATGCAAAAAATATTTTCAATCTTCTT
>JBIOHI010000299.1:0-2162 GCA_044448845.1 Bacteroidia bacterium | reverse complement strand
TCATGCGTGTGTGGATTCGGTTTTTAAAACCATTGTGGTGAGAAATGTGAAAGCCGATTTTACGATTGACGAATCGAAAAGCCCGGTGTATCAGTTCACCAACAAATCTCTCATGTCCGTTTCTTACAAATGGTTTGTGGGAACTGATCTCACAGATATGTTCTCCCAGGATGTGAATCCTTCGAAGACTTATACGGATACGGGAGCCATAACGATTTGCCTGCAGGCTTTCAGCAGTTTCGGTTGCTGGGATACCACCTGCAAACAAATAAGCGCAAAACATTTTGTTCGAATTCCGAATGTATTCACTCCGGGCAATAACGATGGTATCAATGATGCATTTGATATTGATATTGCCGGGTTCACCAAATACCAGTTGGTGATTTATAACCGTTGGGGAACTAAGGTTTTCGAGACCGATAAAGACGGAAACGGAAACGATGGCATCAACTGGAACGGCAAAGAGTTCAATACGGGAGCCAGGTGTGCCGAAGGAACTTATTTCTTTATTTTCAATTATAAAATGGTAACCGAGCCGAATGAAAAAACAGTGCATGGTTCGGTGACGCTGCTTAGGGAGGAGAAGTAGGTTAGGGGGAAGTTTTTTTGTTCGACAGTTCAATTGTTCAATATTTCCGTTTTAGAAATACCTGTAGATTCAAAATTTAATCATGCCCATTTAGTCTGCCTAATTTAGCTTTTCTTCTTTTCCCTCACACTCTTTTTTTTAAGAAAATATTAAGAATTTACTTCGAATTATATTTCGTAGTCTTGTTTCCGATGAAAAAAGTATCCCTTCTTCTTCTCATCGTGATTTCAACTTACTCGCTTGCATGGTCGCAAACCTGCACCATGAGCATATCTACACTAAAAGTTTGCCTGGGCAATACCGTTTCGTTTTCTGTTTCTGATACCAGTGGTGATACTATCACAGGGTATTCATGGGATTTCGGAAACTCGGCTACGAGCGCGCAAGCGTCACCCATTTATCAATACCCGTCAACAGGTACTTTTACTCCTTCCGTTTTTATTAAATTTGCCGGGGGAGGAAACTGTATTGCCGCGGGTTTGCCTATTACCGTGTTCCCGCTTCCAAATGCAGCATTCTCTTTTACCACTGCCACCACTCAATGTTTTAAAAACAACCTGGTCTGTATAAAAGATATTTCCACTCCGGGAAGTAACGCGCCACTCGACAGCGGGAATTTTAACTGGGATGACGGAACAAAGGTTTTTTTTAACCAGAGTTACGGGCAGGTTTTTTGCCACACTTATATCGATCCGCTTGGAGGAATTTATTCACCGGTGTTGCAGGTTTCGGATACCAACGGTTGTTTGTCGCGTGTCATCAAAAAAGATTCGGTTACGATATTTCCAAAAATGGGATTTGTAGGTTTTAAAACCCAATTCTCTACAACTTGCCCTGTAACACCTGATAAATACATTAATCAAACCCAGATACCACGAAGCCAGGTAAAACATTTTCTTTGGGATTTCGGTGACGGTTCATTCGACAGCACCAGTTGGGATACATTCATTCATGTTTACAAAAAAGCAGGTTGGTTCGATGCGAATCTTACAGTAACCGATATCAATAATTGCACGGATTCATTTCATTTACTTTATGCGGGAGAAAATTATGTGCTCGACCCTTTGATCTACGTCACCTCTTCAACGAAGCAATGTTACAGGAATAACGGATTCACTTTTTATTCTAACAATAATGGTGCGAATGTGTATTGGGCGTTATTCAATACTCAAAATGTGAGGATCGATACCAACGATCAAAATCCATTTTATCAGTTACGGCCGCCTTCTACTTACCATTTTGCTAATTGCGGAAACTTCAGGATGCGCATGTATGTGTTTTATCCCGGGGCAACTGCTTGCAAAATAGTGGTCGATACTTTTTTGGATGTGTACGGACCGCATGCCATTATTCAAAATGATACTTTGCAAATAAAAGAACAATATCAATGTCAGATCCACGACACCGTTCATTTTCGCAATCCATTGCCGTATTTGCATTGTCACAATGATAACCCAACGATGACAAGATTGTGGAACTTTGGAGATACATACTCACCGCAATGCACCACCGATACAAAAAACAATGTGAACGTGAATATGAATTGCAACTGGAGTAAAGATTCGATGCACGT
>JBIOHI010000298.1:0-2173 GCA_044448845.1 Bacteroidia bacterium | reverse complement strand
TGAGGCGGTGGCGCGCGAAGCGCGCCCCCGCCTCCCTTAACCACAAGTTGTCATTCCGATCCCGCCAAAGCGGGAGAGGAATCTGTCAATAAAAAAAGTAAAAAATATGTCCACAACTGGCTTTCAGAAGCCAGGCTTTTGACTTAGTGGCAATCTTTTTCAATCAAACTTCAAATCCATTCCATCAAAAGTTCCGGAGCTCATCAGCAACAGGTTTTCTTTTTTGGTGTAATGGCTTTCGATGAATTTTCTTAATTCGTTTTTATCGGTGAAAACTTTTACATCGTCACCAAAATGTTTGGCAACTTCATCCGTTTCCAACATTGGCATTTTTTTCATTTCGAGTGCATGCCTGCTGAAGAAAACTGCCCGTACTTCCGCTTCCTTCATGGTGTTGCAATATTGCGCCAAAAATTCTTTGTTCAGCGAACTGAACGTGTGCAACTCGTAAATAGCTACAAGTTTTCTTTCCGGGAATAATGTCCTCACCGCGTTAATGGTTGCTTTCAGTTTGGAAGGCGCATGCGCAAAATCGCGGTAAATAATGGTATTGGAATCTTCATAAATAGTTTCCAAACGATTGGCAGTTCCTTTGAAATGATGAATGGCTTCGTAAAAATTTTCTTCGTTTACACCGGCATACGCACAAGCGAATTTGGCTGCCATCATGTTTTGTAAATTATGTTTGCCAAATATTTTTAGCGAGATCTTTTTATCATTTACCTGAACATACGTCACTCCGTTCACTACTTCATTTTGGGGAGCAGAATAGGGAATGAGTCTCGCTTTGCAAGGTGTGGATTCGGCAACCCTTTTCACTTCAGGGTCTTCTGTGCAATAGATCAGTTCACCGGTTGAAGGAAGTTCGCTGATGAATATTTCAAACTGCTTCACATAATTTTCGTAAGTTGGGAAAACATTGATGTGATCCCACGCAATTCCGGTGATGATCCCGACATCGGCTTTATACACATGAAATTTCGGTCGCAGATCAAGAGGTGAGGTTAAATATTCATCACCTTCAAAAACAGCAAATTCACTTTCGGGATCCAGTCCAACCATTGTTTCAAATCCTTCGATCATCGAACCCACGAGGTAATCGAATTTTATTTTGTGATGGTTCAACACAAACATGATCATCGCTGTGGTGGTGGTCTTTCCATGGCTTCCACCAATCACTATTCTTTTTTTATTCTTTGTTTGTTCGAACATGTATTCGGGAAACGAATAAATTTTTATTCCTAATTCCTGGGCACGCAACATTTCCGGGTTGTCTTTCCTTGCATGCATTCCGAGTACAATTGCATCAATGTCGGTTGAAATATTCGCTACATTCCAGCCGATTTCTTTTGGAAGTAAACCGTATTTTTCCAATCGTGATTTTGCAGGTTCGTAAATTTCGTCATCCGAACCTGTGACCGTAAAACCATTCTTATGTAGTGCAATTGCCATGTTGTGCATTACAGCACCGCCAATGGAAATAAAATGAATTCTCATGGATGCAAAATAAAATCAGAAGAAAATAAATTTGTAAAGAGTTATAAACAAACACCCACCAGTCTCTCGACTCCGCTCGACATGACATGAGGATTTACTTCTCTCTAACGGGAACTGTTCCCTTCCTTAGGAAGGGTTAGGGTAGGTGGTCAATTATACAACCCGCTTTCAAATCCTTCGTCCGCCAAAAGATTTTTTGAATCATCGGCTGCTTCTGTTGCCAGTTCATCACAACGTTCATTTTCTTTGTGGCCATTGTGTCCCTTGATCCACCTGAATGAAATGTGATTCTTTGGATACAGCTTCAGGAATATTTTCCAGAGGTCGGCATTCTTTTTTCCCTTGAAATCTTTTTTCTCCCAGCCGAAGACCCATTTTTTCTCTACAGCTTCACACACATATTTCGAATCGGTGTGAATGGTGACAAACAATCCGTGAAGTTTTAGTTTTTGCAAAGCAACAATAACAGCAAGCAATTCCATTCGATTATTTGTAGTGTTTCGATAACCGGCTGAAAATTCTTTTCGGTGTTTACCGGAAAGCATTACAATTCCGTACCCGCCAGGACCAGGATTTCCGCGTGATGAGCCGTCTGTAAAAATATTTACCTGCAAACTAATTTTGAATTAATATTTTAATTAAAGTTTTGAATAAAATTGCCACTAAGACTCAAAGT
>JBIOHI010000297.1:0-2205 GCA_044448845.1 Bacteroidia bacterium | reverse complement strand
TTTAAAAAAAACGCCCCGAAAGTTTTTCGAAGCGTTTTCAAAACTAAATTTTATTTATTTGTTGATCATCAACTTTTGTGTGTGAACGCCCGAATTGGTTTGAACCGAACAGAAATAAATTCCTGTATTCAGATCCGAAAGATCCACAGACAATACAGATGAATTTACCATCGCATCCTTCTCGGAACGAATTAATTTTCCTGTAATATCTGTGATCAAAATAGTTGCAGTTCCGGTTTCTGCTGAATTGAATCGGATATCAATTTTTCCGTCTGACGGATTTGGAAAAACACAAAATGAACTTTCATTTTTTGAAACTTCCGCTATTCCAACACCGAATGGATTCTTATACAAGTATCCATTTTGTCCGCAAATCCAGGTGGTCGTTCCTGCCCGGCAAATTCCTTTTAAATTATTAAAACCGATACCGGCAAGACTTATGAATGTCCAGGTGTTGCCGCTATCGGAAGAATAAGCTGCTGCACCACCCTGACCAACAACATATCCATTACTCGCATTCACCCATAACATGTCATTGATCGTACGAAAGAATGCCTGAGAACCATAATTAAATGTGGAACCGCCATCCGTTGACCTGTAGACATATCCCGACCCGTCAGCTACAAAAATGATTGAGGCAGTTAGCGGAAAAATAGCTTCTGCGCTTCCAAAATAGATTGAATTTATGGTGCTGGTCGTCCAGGTTGCACCAGCGTTTGAAGTTTTCATCAGCACTTTACCATTTCCTCCCACCCATCCGTTGTTTGCATCAATAAAATGAACACAATATAAATTTTTGGTGGTGCCGCTTGCTACTTTTGTCCAGCTTACACCTGCATTTGTTGTTTTCCATATACTACCGCTGTCACCTACAACCCATCCGTTATTGTTATCATTAAACCAGATTCCGTTGAGGTTTCCAAAATAGTAAACATAAAATGGTGATGAAGGTGTATCCGGTGTAGAACGGCTCACCCAGGTTTGCCCGCCATCGGTTGTGGCGTAAACATACCCTGCCTCACCGCAAACAAAACCGTGTGTTGCATCGGTGAACATGCACCGGTTCATGCTGCCGCCAATCGGATAAGAAATAACCCGGTTGCTGGTCCAGCTTGTTCCTCCGTTGGTAGTAATAAATACACTATCGTTCGTAATAACAAAACCTTTGTTGTTGTCGATAAAACTTACATCCAATAAGTCGTTGTTGGTAGGGATGGTAACTTGCGTCCATTGTGCGTTCGTACTGATTGAAATCAGAACTGAAATAACAGTAAATATCTTTTTCATGTCGTTTAGATTTAGTTCAGCAAATATCTGTTGCTTAAATAATCATTGACTAACATGAAAATGTGAATTTATTATTTTCGCCTGAAAACTTTATTGATGGCATCCGTTCTGGAATGAACCTGCAGCTTCTCATAAATATTGCGGATGTGTGACCTGACGGTTTCGATACTTACAAAATATTTGTCAGCGATCTCTCTATACCGGTAACCTTTTGCCAACGCATCCACTATTTCCAGTTCACGTTCACTCAAACCGTCATCTCCTTTTTGATTTACCGGTTGAAATGTCGTGATCACTTTCCGTGCGATCTGCCCGCTCATGGGAGAACCTCCATTAAAAATTTCCGTGATCGCTTCGAGCATTTTTGCGGGAGCTGTTTTTTTCAATAAATATCCGTTCGCACCAACCTTCAGCGACTCAAAAATATGTTCATCATTTTCATAAATGGTGCACATCATAAATTGGGTGGACGGGCATTTTGGTTTCAATTGTTTGACCGCTTCGATTCCGGAAACTCCGGGAAGGTTGATATCCATCAGAACCACATCCGGTGGTGATAAAGGAATTTGTTTAATGGCGTCTTCGGCATTTGCATAAATTTGTTTGCACGAAAATCCTTCGCTTCCGTCAATAAGCAAACTCAGGCCTTCCCTGATAGCCGGACTATCTTCAACTATTGCAACGCTGATCATTTGGTTTCAAAACTATCTTATTACGGGTTCAACTGAATAGCATAAAAATGTTATTCATTCAAAATACTGAAAATTATTTTTGTGCCTTCTCCTTTTTTGGATTGAATCAAACAATTTCCTTTTAAGTTTTGCATCCTCGATTGCATATTCTTCAAACCATTTCCATTGAGGCGCACCTGTTCGGGATCGAAACCAATTCCGTCATCTGCCAGGGTAAGTATTACCG
>JBIOHI010000296.1:0-2209 GCA_044448845.1 Bacteroidia bacterium | reverse complement strand
CTTTAGCCTTGATCACATCACCTGTCTGTTCGTTCATGATCAGTTGGAATTCTGCATCGGGCGTGGCATTGATCACAAAATTCAACTCGTATCCCGAAAGAGTCGTGGATTGTTTAACGATGAGTTGCGAAGCAGTGTCCCTGTCCAAGAAATTGATGAACCCGTTTTCTTCTGAACTGCCGCTTCCGCTAAGTGGAATAAAAACCATCGTTCCTTTTTCAGTAGTCAGGTTGGCATTGATGGCGATGTCATCCAGGTCACCGGTGAAGCTGACCGAACCGGATGCGTAAGCATTTCCGTAAAAAGTTTCATTGTCTTTCACCGTGGTGTTGAACACGTGAAAATGATTCAAGTTATCTACCCTCACATCGAGGTTGAAACCGGAAAAGCTTTTATGATTGATTTCACCGCTCACGCTTGCCACCTGCCCGCGATCATCTGCAAGACTGAATTTAGGAATACGAATGGTTTGGTTATCAAAATCAAACTTCGTATGGAATTTTAAACGGGTTTTTAAAAACCGGATTCCAATATCCATTTTATCCAGTTCGACCTGTCCGCCAAACTTGGGTTGATCAAATGTTCCGGTCAGGCTGCATTTGGCTGAAACAGTGCCGGAATATAAATGCACTTCCTCTTTCATAAAAGCCTCTAGGAAGTTAACATCGGATTCGTTGAGCATTAAATTCAGGCTGATCTGTTTGTCGCCCGAGGTACTTAAATATCCGCCTCCCTCAAAATTTTTTAATTTCCCGTTGAGCGATTTCGTGTAAACTAAAACCCTTTGCTGGCTTTCGTTGTATTCACTCGATAATAAAAAGTCGCCCAGTGTATCCTTATCGAGGGAGAAATCTTTCATGCGCAATTCAGCAGTAAGCATGTTTTTTTTATCGGTTCCTTTAAGCACCGCATTGCCATTCAGCGATCCACCGAAGGCAATATGGAACGAAGGGAAAATACTATTTAACAATCCTACATCCACATTCTTCAGATCCGTTATTAAGTGATAGCTGTCCTTGAAATTATCAATGCCATTGAACGAAAACTCACTCCCGCCTTCTGTTATTCTCATTCCGATCAACTTTAATGAAGAGTCGGAGTAAGTGATGACACTCTTATCGTCAATGTGAAAAAGTCTCCGCCTGAAAGTCACCGCTGAATTTTGAAACGAAAGATTCATCCATCCCGTGTAAAAATTCAGCCCGGTTAAAATATCTCCATGAACGATCCCGCTGGAATCCCTGATCCTGATCCGGTTGGTCAGTTCATTTTTTCCAATTTTTGTATCCATCAAAAAATCCTTCATCACTGCGCTGTCCTTGTAATACAAATTGTCCATTCCCAAAAGTATGCTTCCCGATTCACCCTGTTTCATCTTTGATTTGAACCCGAAGTTATTTACCGAAATATTTTTGTACATCACCAGCGGTGCAACGGCATTCAGCGTGATCTCATTGGCCGATGAAGAGACATTCCCTTCTACGGCAAGCTCGTAACAGCGGAGGTCAGGATAAAAAACAGAACTCAACCATTCAGAATTCGATACATTGATCTTAAAAGTAAATTCTTCATCGTCTTTAGTTTTGATCTTATGAAAATAATTCGGCAGCAGCGAATTCAGGATATTGTTGATGTTATCGGTAAAGGAAGCAATGGCCATATCCCCTTTTAATTCGGCATTGAAAAATTCGGATTTGATCCTTACCTGTTCATTATTGCCGTCAATCTTCGAGAATACGGTGAGTTTCTTCAAGGAGTTCCTGGTACTGTCTGCATCCACATTCACATCGGTTGCAGTGATTGTTCCATGATTGTTGTCTATGTCTTTATAGTAAAAATCAAAATCAAGGCCTGCAGAAACAGTTTTCTTTGAATGGATCAGGTTCATCGCCTGAAGATCGACTTGTTTCAATGAAGCCGTGAATTTAAGCTTCTTCATTTCCGAATGCATATCCACCATTCCACTGAAAGAAAGTTTTCCGTTCGGGTCATTCATATCCAGTTTACCTTCAAATATCTTTTGGTCGATCTTTCCGTCAGTAACTATATTCCTGAAATTATACCCATTCAAAAAAACGGATTCAATGGTTGCCGAAAATTTGCTCCGGTGTTTTTTGAAATCGAAATCCTTTAAATACTGTCCATATTCTGCCACAAAGGGTTCGACAAAATATTTTTTTGCCCAGCTGTTTAATTTGTCCGAAAATAG
>JBIOHI010000295.1:0-2220 GCA_044448845.1 Bacteroidia bacterium | reverse complement strand
GAAATAAGTATTGAAAAATGAAAAAGTCACGAAGAGAATTTATTAAGATATCAGCGCTGAGCGCAGCAGCATTGCCGTTCTCAAATGTATCGGCACATGAAATCAATTTCCGTTCATCGTCGGTCAACAAACCGATCGTACTTTCCACCTGGAATTTCGGAATGGTGGCCAACGCAGAGGCGTGGAAAACATTATCCGCAAACGGACGAGCATTAGATGCCGTAGAAAACGGGGTAAAATTAGTGGAAGGTGATCCTTCACAACAAAGCGTAGGATTGGGTGGCAGGCCCGACCGAGATGGCCGTGTTACATTGGACGCATGTATCATGGATGAACTTGGGAACATCGGTTCAGTGGCTTGTTTGGAACATATTGTTCACCCGGTTTCGATCGCCCGTGCCGTGATGGACAAAACTCCTCATGTGATGCTGGTGGGTGACGGTGCTTTGCAGTTCGCACTTTCTCTTGGATATAAGAAAGAAAAATTTATGAGTGAGAAAACCAAAACCGAGTGGCAGGAGTGGCTGAAAAAATCAAATTACAAACCTCAGGTCAACATCGAAAATCACGATACGATCGGGATGATCGCGATGGATTCAAATGGAAATCTTTCGGGTGCATGCACCACGAGCGGGCTCGCTTATAAGATGCACGGGCGTGTGGGAGATTCACCGATCATTGGTGCCGGATTGTTTGTTGATAACGAAGTTGGTGCTGCTACGGCAACCGGGCATGGAGAAGAAGTGATTCGCATTGCCGGTTGCCACCTGGTAGTGGAACTGATGCGAAACGGAAATTCTCCGGAAGACGCATGCAGGAAAGCAGCAGAGCGCGTGATCCGTTTTCAGAAACAACGAAATAAAAATCCGAAAGATATCCAGGTCGGTTTTCTTGCATTGAATAAGAACGGGGAATATGGCGGGTATGCCGTGCAGAAAGGATTCAATTTCGCTATGCATGATCCGAATTCGGAGAAACTGATTGATGCAGGATCTGTTTTAAGTTAGCAATGAATTCACTTAAGCTCGAAATAGCTTGTTTTACTATTCATTCGGCATTGAATGCAGCCAAGGCGGGCGCTGATAGGATCGAATTTTGTTCCGATTACGAGGCAGGCGGGATTTCTCCGCATTTAAAGGATGTGAAATTTATCCGCTCGAAGACCAACAATTTTTTAAGCGTGATGGTTCGTCCCCGGGGTGGTGATTTTGTATATTCAGAAAATGAATTTGAAGAAATGAAAAGATCCATTCTTGAATTGAAACCAACCAAAGTAGATGCAGTGGTTTTCGGGATTCTGGATCCGGAACATAAAATTGATATGGAAAGAAATTCCGAACTGGTGAATCTCGCAGAGCCAATGAAGTGTATCTTTCACAGGGCTTTTGACGAGGTGAAGTTTCCGCTCGATTCGCTCGAGAAAGTGATCGACTGTGGTTTTGATTACCTCCTTACTTCCGGAGGAAATCAAAAACAAACTTTAAATCCTTCGGCAATAAAAAACCTGATAACCCATGCCCAGAGTAGAATTTCCATTATTGCCGGTGGTGGTATTCGCTCCGGTAATATTGAAGAGGTAATAAAGGAATCGGGAGCGAAATATTTTCATTCTTCCGCTATCATCAACGATGGTAGAGAAACCGCAAATCCCGAAGAGATAAAAAAATTACAGGAAATATTATGGAGTTGAACTGCCGGATGCCCCTTGTTTTATTGATGCTTCCGCTTACCTTATTTTCACAGATATCCGAAACAGATATGAACTCCGGTTGGCAATTCAGAAAAAAAGGTGAAAGCAAATGGTTGCCGGCTGTGGTGCCTGGAAATATTCATTCGGATCTGTTCCGGAATAAACAAATTGAAGATCCGTTTTTCGGGGATAATGAAAAAAAAATTCAATGGATCGAAAATGAGGATTGGGAATACTCGAAAGAATTTACGCTGAAAAAATCTGATCTGAACCACGAAAATATCGAACTTGAATTTGAAGGACTCGATACCTACGCTAAAATTTACCTGAATGATTCGTTTCTTTTTTATGCAGATAATATGTTTCGTTCATGGAGCATAGATGTAAAAAAATACCTCATTGCGGGAACAAACAACCTTCATGTTAACTTTGAATCCCCGGTTAGAAAAGGGAGACAAGAAGCTTCGAAACTCTCGTACAAATTACCCGGCGATGAAAAAGTTTTCACCCGGAAAGCAGCATTTCAATAT
>JBIOHI010000294.1:0-2234 GCA_044448845.1 Bacteroidia bacterium | reverse complement strand
ACCGAACAGATCGTGGGACTCGATCTCGTGAAAGAACAGATACGAATTGCATCGGGTGAGAAACTCGGGTATTCGCAGGAAGATCTGGAAATTCATGGGCACGCCATCGAGTTGCGCGTTTGCGCCGAAGATCCTTCCAATCATTTTTTACCAGACATCGGAAAACTCAAGACGTATAAAATTCCGCAAGGTTACGGAGTTCGCGTGGACGATTCGTTCGAAGCAGGAATGGAAATTCCCATTCACTACGATCCGATGATCGCCAAACTTATTACTTTCGGAAAGAGCAGGGAAGAAGCCATTCAGCGGATGATCCGCGCCATTGATGATTACCGCATCACGGGAATTGAAACTACTCTTCCGTTTGGAAAATTCGTGATGAATCACGAAGCATTTGTCAGCGGAAAGTTCGATACCAAATTCATCGAAAAATATTTCAAACCCGAAATGCTGGGTCACGAAACCCACGATGAAATTTCCGCTATTGCTGCTTCATTGTTGTTGAAAAAAAAATCTCAAAATCATTCTACATACGAAAACGGATCGGTACATTCCAATGGAGTTACGTGGAAGAAGAACCGGAAAGAACTGAGGTAAGCACAATAAAAAAACCGCTCTCTTCTTATAAAAAAAGAAAAGAACGGTTCCCGGAAATATTCTTTTATGCTGCTGCCTGTGGGGCACCCGCTGCTTTTAAATAAACTGCATCACCAAATCCAAGAATAGGCATGAAAACAATGGAAAGCAAAACCAATCCAACAGTAAATCCTTCGGTTTTTCCAAAACTCTTCGAAAGCATGTTAACCGACCAGATCAGGAAAACAATATTTACCAGTGGAATACAGAACAGGAACAACCACCACCAGGGTTTCCCTATAATTTCGAGGAACACAATGATGTTGTAGATCGGTACGATGCACGACCATCCGGGTTTACCGGCCTTGGTAAAGATTTGCCAGCATGCAGCGATCATGAAAACCATGATGGCGAGATAGATGATAATAATTACAGTAGACATAGTTTAGGTATTTAAGGTTTTCCTACTCATGAGGCTTTTCGGTTACGCCCCCGCTATAATCCCGAGCGGGACAGTCCGTTTTTTTTAGTGGGTTCTGAACTCCACTTCTTAAATTGGAATTCTTCGATGAGAGAAAATGGTGATTCAATGATAAACTTTTTTTCCTAAAAACAAAATGGAAAATTCCATTGGCAATTTCAAATTACAAAAAAAAATCAGAAATGATTTATTATATAAACTGACTCTTCGTGGTGGCAGTGATCAATGCCTATTGCCCATTGCTCATTGACCAATGACTATTGCCTACTGACATCAATTCAACATCAGGAGTGATGGCTGCAATGGTGCATCACCGGTTCTCTTAAATCCCGGGGCAGGAAATTTATATTTATCAACGATACGCAGGATCCCGTTCAGTGATTTGCTTTTTGTTTTGATGGAAGAAAGGTTAAAATCAAATCCGATAAAAAACTTTCGTTGTATGGGTAACCAATTATCCGGGTAAACCACGTTGTGCAAATACCTGTCTACCCCGTATCCACCGGCAATATTTAAAAATGCAGGCCAGAATTTTTTCAGGTTGTGCGGCAAAAGGTTGTGAACATCTGCACTCAACCAGTAAATGTGCCCGTCATAATCATCCGTAAGTTTCCAGTTTTTGAAATGAGTATCGAATGAAACAGGGGAAGGAAAGTAACTCCATTTGATCGTAAAATTTTGAAGTACCGGAATTTTATCCTGCAAAACTCCAAGCAAGATGCCCGCAGAATTTGCGGTAAGATCCTCGTACGAAAAGCCGTAGGTCGAATATCCGTCCCCGATCTCAATGCTGAGTGCGTAAATAAAAGGCAACGCAACCGAAGTGATTATTCTTGTCCTGTCCGAGAATTCGCCCCACTTCATCAGTTCATTCAACACATTAAAATATAAATAAGAAGTATAAAAATGTCCGACCTTATCCACTCCAAGACTGTAATTGTCAAACCACCCGTCAGGAAGAAAGTAGAAAGTATGGTATTCGTTTTTCCACCACCACTGGTATTCGATTATGAAACTACCCGCCTGTTGTAAAACCAGGCCGGCAACGATCGCGTTCTTCTTTGTAAAAAGGGTAGTTTGTTTTTTAGATGTGGTATCGGAATTCCGTTGAGCCGAAATTTGAAACGCAATGGAGATCAATAAAAAAAAGAAAATAAGTTTTCTCATGGCTTAAATT
>JBIOHI010000293.1:0-2234 GCA_044448845.1 Bacteroidia bacterium | reverse complement strand
GTATAAAACATCGATTACATTCAACACTGATTAAACGGAAAAAAAGAAGAAAAGTTTTAAGTTTTTAGCGGAAAAGATGGTAGAATACAAAGCAACTTGCATAAGCCAGAACTGTCATATAAGCAAATTGAATGACCGTCCACCTCCAACTTTTGGTTTCGCTGTGTACGATAGATACGGTGCTCATACATTGTAAAGCAAACGCATAAAAGAGCAACAGCGACAAGATTGTTCCGATCGAAAAGAGTTTTTTACCTGTTTTCGGATTGATCTCGTTTTGCATTTTATTGCGGATCACATTCAGATCGGCCGAACCACTGCCCCCAACACTGTAAATGGTTGACATGGTTCCGACAAAAACTTCCCGGGCTGCGAGCGAAGTGAGAAGGGCAATTCCTATTTTCCAGTCGAAACCAAGAGGGCGGATGGCCGGCTCAATAAATTTACCGAATTCGCCGGCATACGAAGCCTGGAGTTTTTCGGCATTCTTTATGGCAAGCAGTTCTTCCGGGTTCGATTTAGAGGGTATTTGTAAGGAAAGCTCCCGGTACTTCTGTTCGATGGAATTCATTTTATCATTCGGCCCGAATGAAGCCAAGGCCCAAAGAATGACGGATACGGCAACTATTATTTTACCGGCACCCCAAACAAAAGTTTTCCCTTTTTCGTAAATGGTTATCCATAAATTTTGTGCCAGGGGCATTTTGTAAGTAGGTAGTTCCATGAGGAAAAAATCCTTCGATTCGGTTTTCACAAAGAATTTAAAAATAAACGCACTAAATAATGCAGCAGAAAATCCTACGATATACATGATCATCATCACAACACCCTTCATATTGAATATTCCGAATTTGGCATCATCCGAAACCATCATCGAAATCAAAAGGGTATATACCGGTAACCTGGCGGAGCAACTCATGAGCGGTGTGACAAGAATGGTCAACAACCGTTCTTTTTTATTTTCGATACTGCGACACGCCATGATGCTTGGTACCGCGCAAGCCATTCCACTTACGAGCGGTACAATGGATTTGCCGTTCAATCCGAAAGGCCGCATGATGCGGTCCATGATGAACCCGACACGTGCCATGTAACCAACGTCTTCGAGGATGGCAATGAAAGCAAAAAGAATGATGATCTGCGGTAAAAAGACCATCACCCCGCTTAGCCCCGCTAAAATTCCGTGCACGATCATATCATTCAGAACACCTGCCGGCAAATATGTTTCCACCAAATGGGAGATCCAGACAAATCCATTCTCCACCCAATCCATCGGGTAACTGCTCCACGAAAAAACAGCCTGGAAAACAAGGAACATCATACCGAGAAAAATGAATAATCCAAAAAAACGATGGGTTAAAATTTTATCTACTTTGTTGGTGAATGATTTTTGAAGACCACCAGCTTTTTGTTTTCGTGATACTTTTACGGCATCATCGATCAAATGATACCGTTCCATAATTTCTCTTTCCTGGAAAGATTTTGGATCGAACTGATATTTTTCAAAGATCTCTTTGTATTGTTTTGACTTTGCGCCCAGTAAATTTGAGGCATTGATAGCGTATTGCAATGCCGCATAATGTGTTTTCTTTTCGGTCAATACAATTAATTCATCGAGGAGCTTTGTTTCCAGAAAACCAATATCAAAATAATTTACCGGTGTTCGATACTGAACTTCAGAGAGCAGTTTCCGGATTTCCTCCACTCCTTCGCGTTTGCGTGCATTGATAGAAATAACAGGAACTTTAAGTGACATTGAAAGTGCCTCAGTATCGTAAATGATCCCGCGCTTTCCGGCCAGGTCAACCATGTTGAGTGCCAGAATAATTGGAACACCAAGATCGGCAACCTGTGAGAACAGCAATAAATTCCGTTTCAAATTGGATGCATCAGCAATGAACAAAACCACATCGGGGAAATTGATCTCCGTTTTATTCCGGAGCAGATCATAAGTGACGAGTTCATCTGCGGATTTCGGATATAAACTGTATGTCCCGGGAAGATCGATGAGGCTGGCGCGGACATTTTCGGCTAAGCGGATGTAGCCGGTCTTTTTCTCCACAGTGGTTCCGGGAAAATTGCTCACCTTCACATTTAAGCCGGTCAAAGCGTTGAACAACGAAGTTTTTCCACTGTTCGGGTTTCCAACTAAAGCTACCGATAATTCGCGATTCACTGTTTCAAATTGATTTCAATATTTTCAGCATCGCTTAACCGGATGCACATTTTATATT
>JBIOHI010000292.1:0-2241 GCA_044448845.1 Bacteroidia bacterium | reverse complement strand
ATGGCATTGGTGAGGAATACTTCATCCGCCTGAATAAGTTCATGAGGAAGAATGGGAATTTCATCGAGGAATATCCCTTTGAAAAGAGCGATCTCGATCACTACCTGCCGCATCACACCCTCCACGCACCCTTCGGTCAATGGAGGAGTGACGAGTTCGTCTCCGCGTAAAATAAATATATTCGAGTGAATGGTTTCTGCAACCCTTCCATGCTGGTTGAGAATCAGGCAATCATCCAGGTAGTTTTCTTTTGCATAAATTCCGGCCATTACATGAAGCAGCGCATTTCCTGATTTCAGGTTCGACAACTCATTTCGTGTTTTTTTATATTGGTTAAACACCCCGAGTTTTCCGCAAATTATTTGTTCCGTTTCGAGCGGAAAAATTTCAATTTCCCATTTTGAGTTATTGGTTTCAGGTGTGTAAAATCCTTTTGAATCGCGGTACATCAGGAACCGTACCCGTGCATCTTTTTTATCTCCCAAAGCTTTACGGATATCTTCTTCAAAAATTTCTTTCGACAAATAGGTTGTATCGAATTTCAATAAATTAGCGCTTCGCGACAACCGGCTGTAATGTTTGTCAATAAAGCAAATATCACCGTTGCGAACCCGTATGGTTTCAAAAATCAGATCACCGTAAAGGAAAGCACGTTCGGTCATTTCAATTTATTTTTGTAACGATCCAGTTGCCTGATTGAAAAATTGCCGGCCCCAACCGGTCAGCGAATTTACATTCCTTCAAATTATCGAGCCTGTATTTAACTATGTTGCCCGGGGGTAGCGAACGGTCATGCTGAAAATTATATTCCGCCTGGAACAAAGCCGGGTTATTTCCTACTTTATCAAAATTTACATGGTAATAATCCTGCATGCGTTTGTACCATAGCGCAAAATAAAAAGGCTCATGAATAACAGCTTTGAAGTTGACCGGCTGAGGGCGTTGTGCCTCGCAGGCAAAGGCATCATTCATTGGTGAAACCAGGAACATGGCGTCTTTCGAAGTGTTATTTCTTATCCATTCATGAACAATTTGGAGATCAGTTTTGGGATAATTTCCGAACTGGTATCGGTGAGAAAGTTTTTCCCCCGGCAGGTACCTGCTGTTCGAGACCGTTAATACGATTAAGATTGAAAGCAATAACAAATAAAATGGATTGAACGAGAACATAGCTGCTTGTTTGCTAAAATACTCACTGAGCCATTTGCAAAGAATGATACAGCAAAAAGCATTCAGCCACACCGTTGTTTTAAACCACTGTATTTTGCCTATTGAATTCATTTCAAATCCTTCGAGTAAAAGAGTATAAACCAAAGCTCCGAAAATAATGGTTATAAAAATAATGATAATTATTCGCTTTTCAATTAATTTATTTCTAATGGTGAAGAAAACAGCAGGCAAAAAGATCAAAAGCAATTTGATGTAATCACCGGTAGGAAACAAAGAAGGTTTGAAATGAAGGTAGCTGCGAAACACATACACAGAACGGTAATACAAGGATGAATCATACACCGCATTTGCCAGGAACTGTTTCTGAATCACCGGGAATAAAATGGGCAGTGAAGAGGATAAATAAACAAGACCGAACAGAAAAGTTTTTAACCACGGTGTTTTGCGCTCCGAAAAAAATAAAACGATGAAAAAAATGATCCATAACTGGAACCCCACCAGAACCTGGAATAAACTTGCCAGTGCAAAAAACAAGGCTGCATAAATCGTTTTCTTCCTGAGGAAAAATAAAATTCCGAATGAAGCGAAAAGCTCGGCAGAATTAGAGGATATGAAAATATTTCCCTGGATGGAATTTCCTCCCACCGTAAAATTATTGAACAGGATAAAAATTAAGAATACCGATAGGTAGCTTGCAGTTTTGTTATCCGAAAAATACGCTGCAATCTTTATCCATGCAGAAACAGTGAGTACCAAAGTAATAAAGTACAGGGAAAAACAAACCACGGAAACCGGCACCATCCGCGAGAAGAGGGTGACCATTTCGACCCAGTAAAACCGTACGGTGAATGTTTGATTATAATTGACCAGGAAAAAATCATTAGGAAAAAGAGAAGGATCAAGTTTCTGGTAAACCTGCGGCAAATGCTCCGCCTGGTCACCACTATTGAAACGATAGCCAAAGATCAGCAAATGAACGCAAGCAATAAATAATGCAAAACACCATTGCTCAAAATTTTTATGCCCCCCGATTTTCTGCAAAACTTTTTTCATTAATACAATGACTAATAT
>JBIOHI010000291.1:0-2252 GCA_044448845.1 Bacteroidia bacterium | reverse complement strand
GAGTAAGAACTTGTTTTTACAAACAGGGGTGGATATTTTTAACTGTTTAAACTCACCAAAAGTATTTAACGATATAATTTCAAATTATTACCAAGGAAGCAATTATACCGGGGGGCAAGGGTTTGGGTTACATTTAATGTCTGATAAAATTCAAATGTCTTTTAACTTAGGATTTGAATTTCGTATTCCATTCAAAAAATAGATTAACTTGATTCATGGCATTTGCTTGGCGCTAATAAAAAATCCTTCAGTAAGAATCCACGATCCTGTATTTGACTTCAAAAAATAATTTTGCCTAATCGGTAAACAAATATTTCTTTGCGGTAATGGCTGGCAAGACTGTAAAACGTATTAAAAACTTTTTCACGAAGACCTGGAGATTTTTCTTTCACCTGATCCTCCTCGGATTTCAGCTTACTGTTTTTTTTATCATACTCTACCGCGCAGTTCCTGTTCCCGTAACTCCACTGCAGATAGAGCGTTTGGTGGAACAAATTACCGAAGGAAGATCGATGAAGCTGAATAAAACCTGGAAGAGCATTGATTACGTTTCGGATAAATTTTGCCAGTCGGTGATGCTTGCAGAAGACGTGAAATTCCTCGAACACTACGGTTTCGATTTTGAACAGATACAAAAAGCGATAGATGGCACGTTTGAAAAAGGAAAGAAACTTCGTGGAGCCAGCACCATCACCCAGCAAACGGCCAAAAATATTTTCTTCACGCCAAAAAGAAGTTGGGTTCGAAAAGCCCCGGAAGTGATCATCACGGTTTTACTGGAAGCCTTGTGGACGAAAAAAAGAATTCTCGAAGTTTATATCAATATCATCGAAATGGGTGAAGGAATTTACGGAGTGGAAGCGGCCTCGCAGAATTATTTCCGCAAGTCGTCATCGAGCCTGACATCACGGGAAAGCGCACTGCTCGCATCGTGCCTGCCCAATCCGCGTAGATGGACACCGGATAAACCCACGCGTTTCATCAACAAAAAAGCGGGAATCGTTCAGCATTATCTTCCGTACATCGGCAAACTTCCCTGGAGGTAACGATTTATTAATACTCATCTTTTAAGTTCGCGAAATATTTGAAAACGAAACTCATTTTTATTGTCAATCCGATCTCAGGTGGGATCAAAAAAGATTATCTGCCGCGAATGATCGAAAAATATATTGACAGGGAAAAATTTCAAGCCGAAATATGGTTCACCAATTCCGCTGATCACACGATTGAACTCTCTAAAAAAGCGGTTGTGCAAAATGTTGACGTTGTGGTTGCAGTGGGCGGTGATGGCACCATCAATTCGATCGCGAAACATTTAAAAGATACTCCGGTAATTTTAGGAATCCTGCCGATGGGCTCCGGCAACGGGCTTGCGAGGCACCTTCAGGTTCCAATGAATCCGCAAAAAGCATTGCAACTGATTCAGTCACTTAACTATTCACTCATCGATACTGGAACCGTTAATGATCGTTTTTTTATCAATGTGACGGGGGCAGGATTTGATGCAAAAATCAGTAAGCTGTTCGCCACCTCTTCCAAAAGAGGATTCTTGTCATATATCCAAATCACGTTGGATCAATTTGCCAATTACATCTCTCAAACTTACGAACTCACTATTGATGGAATAAAAAGCGAAGAGCAAGCTTTCATCATTTGTGTAGCCAACGGTTCGCAATACGGCAACAACGCGTTCATCGCTCCCGGTGCCAACAGTATGGACGGAATATTTGACATCAGTGTACTGAAACCCTTCCGGTTGTTGGATTTCCCGGTTATCGCTTACCAACTTTTTACCAAAAAATTCGGCCGGTCGAAATTTGTGAAAACACTGAAAGGAAAAAGCATTCAGATAAAACGTCCTACCGATGAAGCGATCAATATTGACGGGGAACCCGTGATGACCGTAAAAGACCTTGAGATAAAAATGTTTCCGAAATCGCTGAAGGTGATAACGGGTTTAGAGTTTCAAGTTTGAAACTTAAAGTTTAAAGTTTCCCGTTCAGGGGAGCATTACAGGATACAAAAAATAATGCTCACTTCATTACAGCTACCTTTTGAATCTTCACCAAACCACCTTTTGCGTCCGTTATTCTCAAAAAATAAATTCCCTGGGATAAGGATGAGACATTAATGGTTGCTGTGCTGGTGAATGAATAATTGCTTGTAACAGTATTCCCCGTTATATCAAATAATTGAACACTAAATTTATCTAATGAGTTTGTTTGAATATTTATTTCATTCTCTCCAGGGTT
>JBIOHI010000290.1:0-2254 GCA_044448845.1 Bacteroidia bacterium | reverse complement strand
TGATCGTATTGCCCGGTAGAAGACTTGTTCCCGTGGAATTAGCTGAAGCATCGCCCCAAACAATGGTATAACTTGTCAGCGTATCAGGGGAAGAAATAGGTACAGTATAACTATTTGTCGCCAAAGGATTGACAATACAATTCGTCCATACCGGGTTAAAAACGGGATTAAAAAGTCCATCGTAAACCGGGGCTGCATTCGTGGAAATGGACACCGTATTTGAAACGGAAGAGTCGTAACAACCTGCCGAAGTTCGCGCAATAAGTTTGAAAGTATAAGATCCCGGGAGAGCGGTGGTATAAAAGGTGCCGGTGGCAGTATTATAGGTGCTGTCGAATCTTGTTCCATTCACTTTCCAAATGAACGAAGAGGTGGATGCATTGATGCCGGTGGTAGTGTTGGTGATGGTGATGGTTCTTGGAATGCCGCAGCCGGTGGAGGAGATCGTGAAACCCGGGGTGAGGCCTCCACAAGCATAAATATGACCACCTACTCTAACCAGAAAAAGGAAAAGCAAAAAAATATTTTTCTTTTGCAAAGCCATATTTTTCACAAATGAGATAGCAATTTAGGGGATTTAAAATCAATAAAATCACGTTTAAAATAAAATAATACAATTTTAATTTTTCCGGATGAGCATCAATCCATCCCGGAGGGGTAATAAAATATTTTCGACCCGTTCGTCTTTTTGAATCAGGTCATTGAATTCATTCAGCGTTCCGGCATCCTTGTCGGAAGCAAGTTCTTTTTTATCTAAAACCTTCCCGCTCCAAAGGACATTATCGGCAAGAATGTAACCGCCTTTTTTTACCCGTTCGAATACCAGGTTATAATAATTGATGTAGTTCGGTTTGTCGGCATCGATAAAAACAAGGTCGTATTTATAGGGTAATGTTTTTATAATTTGCAAAGCATCCCCGATGATGAACTGAATTTTATTCTTCATTCCGGATTCCGAAAAATATTTTCGCGCTTTACTCTCGAGTTCGGCATTGACATCAATGGTGATGAGTTTGCCTTTTTCTCTCAATCCTTCAGCGAGGCAAATAGCCGAATACCCGGTGAAGGTTCCAATCTCCAAAATCAATTCAGGCCGGATCATTTTGCTGAGCATGCTTAAAAACCTTCCCTGGTAATGCCCGCTGAGCATGCGCGGTTGCATCATGTTCGCATAGGTATCGCGGTTGAGTTCTTTGAGGATTTCACTTTCGGGTGAAGTGTGAATATCGGCATAATGCTGTAGTTTTTTATCTAAAAAATCCATGCTTTTTTGCGCGGGTTCGCGAGTATTAACCAAAGTTTATCTCCGTGCTGTCGCCAATATTCAGGCTTTGTTTCAAGCCCTTGTACATCGCGTCATTTCCAATGATGGAATGATCGAGGATGGCATATTCGATTTGTGCATAGGGGCCGATGATGGATTCCTTGACGATGGCATAATTCAGGATCGTGTTGTCACCAATTGAAACATTCGGCCCGATGATGGAATTCGATATTTTGCATTTTTCTCCGATAAACACCGGGGGAATAATAATGGAGGATTCGAAACGGTAATTCGAATTATCGTAGTTCAGGCGTTTCAGTAAAATAGAATTCGTCTCGAGGAGAATTTCTTTTTTACCGCAATCAAACCAATTGTCAACGTCAAAAGTTTTTAACTTCACTCCTTTCTCCACCATATACATCAATGCATCGGTGAGTTGGTATTCATTCTGGCTGGTGAGCTTGTTGCTGATGTGGTATTCCAAGGCCTCCACCAGTTTATCGCTTTCTTTTATTTTATAAATTCCAACGAGAGCCAGGTTCGATTTTGGTATCATCGGTTTCTCAACCAGCTTTTTAATGAAACCATTGTCGTCCAGTTCGGCCACACCAAAAAGTCTCGGGTCGTCCACTTTTTTCACACCGAGCATGGAAACCTGTTCTTTGAAAACTGATTTGAGATCCGAATCCACGATAGAATCTCCGAGTACGATCAGGATTTCTCCGGTTATAAATTCTTTAGCAAGGTAGATGGCGTAACCGGTGCCGCGCCCCGTTGTTTGAATAACATAATGCGTTTTGATCTTCGGGTAATGTTTCGAAATATAATTCTCGATCTTATCGCCCATGTAGCCTATCACAAAAACAAATTCGAGCGCGGCTTTCACAACCTCGTCGACGTCTGGGGCGCCGATCACGGCGGCTATGTCAGGCGCGTGGAAGCGGCGATCAAAGCCGTCACGGCGGGCCAAGCCACACTCGACGTGAAGAT
>JBIOHI010000289.1:0-2265 GCA_044448845.1 Bacteroidia bacterium | reverse complement strand
GTTATAATATTCTTCCACAATATCTCCGGGATTCATATCACCTATTTGATACTCGTAAATACCGGTGATGCCAATCCTTTCGGTCAAGTCATTTTTCATTCTTCCGACCAATTTGAAATTTGATTTCAAGCCTGGAAAAAATCGGAAATCAAAAGACTTGATGAATCCATGATTGAGTGCAAAAACGGTTTGTTTCAAATTGTATGGATGACCGGGAAGCAGCACCGAATTGGTATCGTAACACAAATAGGTGAAGGTGATAAAAGTATCTGTATCGCCAAAAATCGTGTCAGTCTTTTTATTCGTTATGCTTGCTTTGATGATTAAATTTGATTGCCTGTTCTGAAAACAAGTCCACCAGCTACCAACAGAATCACGCGGGTGAAATAAAATGGTATCTTTTGTTTGATTAACCGTGTAAAAATTTCCCAAAGCATTTACGTTAAATAAGTAACCAAGATTGGAAGCCAAATCTTTTTTGAAATAACCTATTGTTCCATAAATTCTTGTTGTATTCACAGTCTGATTAAACCATACGGACGAATCTCCAATGAGATTCACGGTATCCTTTATTGCTGTGATCGGAACTATATATGGCCCTGGCATTGATGAAAATCCGTTACCGACAGAATCATAACGAATAAAAAAATAAGTATAGCCGTTTTTGTAAGGATGAACTTGTTGAGAGAACAAAGAAAAGCAACTGCTAAAAATGATAAGAAAAAGAGGTAACTTTAGTAATAAGCTACAACAGTAATTTCCTTCAACTGTTTTTCGTGTACACATGATTTGCATTTTACACGCTGATCAAGATCAAAGGTAGTGATTGATTTAACAAGAACAAGGTTGCAGGTTTATAATTTTATTGGAAAGAATTCTACTCTTTGAAAATCTTAAAATGCCTGACTTCATTTTTTGATTTCAGTTCTACAAAATAAATTTCTTTTACAAAGTTTTCGGTGTTGATATTTTCATTTCCTGAAATTTCTTTTTGCAAGACTAATCTTCCTTCCATATTGTAAATACTGACCGTTACAGGTGTTGAAGAATTTACGGTTAAACTATTCGTGAATGGATTCGGAAAAATTGCAGCATCATTATTCATCAACCTTTCCAGATCCACACTCACCACTTCGGAGTATTGGAAATTTCCGTCAAGGTCAACTTGCTTTAACCGATAAAAAAGGTTGACAGGTTGATTGGTTGATAGGTTTGTCATGTCGAGTCCTGCCTTTAGCGGGAAGACATCTGTGAACTGATAACTGTGAACTGAATTTGAGTTTCCGTTTCCCTTCACAGTTCCGGCCATGATCCATGAACTATGATCTATCGACTTTTCAATTTCAAACCGGTCATTATTGATTTCCGAAGCGGTGCTCCAGTTCAATGAAACCGCGTTTTTATTTTCTAAACGGGCTGAAATGTCAAGCCATTTTACTGGAAGCAAAGCATTCGTCCATGTGTTGCCAACTTTAATCACATCAATCAGCGCAGTTGCAGTGATATTCGAGCCTTGCCGCACACATAATGAACGGATGCGGGGAAGATCCGTTACTGAGACGTCTGTTGCGATCAACTGTGGTGCTGGTTCTGTTGACGGCACTCCGCTGGTGAATATCCATGCGAATACACTGTCATCGGAAGAAGAAGTTGAGTTAAACTTATATTTCATAACCACGAGAAAGGTACTCCCGAAAGAATAATTGGAAGATGTAAAAACTGCTCCGCCTGATGGGCTTCCCTTGCTTAGGCCAAGCTGAAAAGCAGAAGAACCGTTCACATTTTTGAGAAATAGCCTACCTATAGTTGATGAACTCAACGAAGAACCAAAAGTATCATTAAGGTGCATGAAATATTCAGAAGCATTTCCGGTTGTACCACCCGATGTGATTTTTAATAAAAATGAAATATAAACGCTGCCTGAATTTAAAGCCGGAACGGCTGTATTCACCCCTTCGCGCGAGCCCGATCCGATCGTGAACTGGAGAGATCCACCGGAGGTTGCGGTACCTGAATATCCTGAATAAACAAGGTTGGCAGGTTGATAATACATCGGGTTGTTCCCGGCATTGGCAAAAGGTGTCCAGTTGGTGGTAACTCCCCCTGTTCCGCATAAAGTGTCCGCCAACGAACCATAATTAAATTGTTCGTTCAGGTAAGTTTGTGAATAGATATTCTTAACCGGAAAGATTAATAAAACAAAGATGAAATTTTTCACCGCTGAATTAGTTTAGGTCATCAAAAATAAAAAATAATTGACTTAAT
>JBIOHI010000288.1:0-2267 GCA_044448845.1 Bacteroidia bacterium | reverse complement strand
TCTCAAATGTTAAATGAACCAAACCAAAATAGATATTGAAATAATCAGAAAACAATTTCCGGTTTTACATCAATCCGTTAACGGGAAACCATTGATCTATTTTGATAATGCAGCCACCACGCAAAAACCTTTATCGGTTATTTATGCGATAAATAATTTCTACGAAAAGGATAATTCAAATATTCACCGCGGTGTTCATACCCTGGCAGAACGTGCTACATCAGCGTTTGAAGCAACACGGAAATCGATTCAGCAATTTGTTAATGCAAACGAACCGGAAGAAATTATTTTTACCAAAGGTACTACCGAAGGAATAAACCTGGTAGCGCAAACTTTTTGCAAGGTGAATATCAAAGCCGGAGATGAGATAATCATTTCTGGAATGGAACACCACAGCAATATTGTCCCGTGGCAAATGGTGTGTGAAGAGAAGGGAGCCGTTTTGAAAGTGATTCCCGTGAATGATGCAGGAGAACTGATGATGGATGAATTCGAAAAGATTCTTTCAGCAAAAACGAAGATGGTTTCAATTGTTCAGGTTTCGAACGCTTTGGGAACGATCAACCCCGTAAAGGAAATTATTGAAAAGTCCCATGCAAAAGGTGCGAAAGTTTTGATTGACGGAGCGCAGGCAGTTTCTCACCTGGATATTGATGTGCAGGAAATGGATTGTGATTTTTTTGTTTTCTCGGCACATAAATTATACGGGCCAACCGGAGTTGGAGTTTTATACGGTAAACGAGAACTGCTTGAAGCCATGCCTCCCTACCAGGGCGGTGGAGAGATGATCAAAGAAGTGACGTTTGAAAAAACGACCTTTAATGTTATACCGTACAAATTTGAGGCAGGAACGCCAAATATTGCCGATGTGGCAGCATTCAAATATGCCATTGATTTTGTGAACGGGATCGGTAAAGCGGAAATTCGTAATTACGAAAATTCGTTGTTAAATTATTTCGTAGAGACGTTTCATGAAACGTCTCTAACGGACAAAAAAATCAAATGGATCGGTACCGCAAAGAATAAAATTTCTGTTTGCAGTTTTGTCATAAATGAAATGCACCATTTCGATGCCGGAATGATGCTTGATGCAAAAGGAATTGCTGTGCGCACCGGGCACCATTGCACACAACCTTTGATGAAGCGATTTGGAATTGAAGGAACCATTCGCGCATCATTTGCAGTTTATAATACAAAGGAAGAAATTGATGTGTTGGTTGGAGCAGTTCAACAATTAGTTAATTTACAAATGTGATGATTGATGATGAAAACGATTAATGAAGTTCAGGATCAAATCATCGAAAATTTCTCCTTATTTGAAGATGATATGGAAAGCCGTTTGCTTTATTTGATGGACCTTGGACAAAAATTGCGACCTATGCCTGAAGAGCACAGAACCGATGCCTGTTTGGTTCAAGGCTGTACCAGTAAAGTTTGGTTGTATCCTGAATTTATTGACGGAAAAGTTATTTTTGAAGCCGACAGCAATACAGGAATAACGAAGGGCTTGATAAGTTTACTGATCAGTTTATGGAATGAGCGAACACCGGATGAAATTTTGAACACAGACCTGTTCTTTATAGAAAAAATTGGCATGAGTAAAATGATCGGTTCGCAGCGAAGCAACGGTTTTTTAAGCATGATAAAACAAATGAAATATTACGCATTGGCATTTAAAACAAAGTAGAGACGTAACATGTTACGTCTGTGTAATGGTTGAATATTGAATGGAAGAACAAAAAGAAAATACGGAAACCAAACCCTTAAGAACATTCGTGGATGTGCAGAATGAGGCCATCAGCGCGTTGCAAACCATTTACGATCCGGAGATCCCTGTGAATATCTATGAACTCGGTTTGATCTACGAAGTGAATGTTTCTGTTGACCTGAATATTGATATCGTGATGTCGCTCACGTCACCGTTTTGCCCGGCCGCTCAAAGTATGCCTGCCGAAATAAAAGAAAAATTATCCGCGATCACGGAAGTGAAAAGAGTGGAAGTGAAAGTGGTTTTTGATCCGCCATGGACACAGGACATGATGAGCGAATCGGCAAAGTTGCAACTTGGTTTTATGTAAATTATTCATCTTTGAGTATTAGGGTTACAAAAAAATTTACCCACCGGAAATGAATATCGAATATTGAATTTTGAACAAGGAATATCGAAGTTGACGTAAAATTCATCATTCCTTGTTCAGTAATCGTTATTCAAAATTTGAAATGATGTTTCCAAATCATTTGTGATTTAATTCGCCAAACCTCAATAG
>JBIOHI010000287.1:0-2267 GCA_044448845.1 Bacteroidia bacterium | reverse complement strand
TAATAATACTGATGCTTCTCGTGTGAGTCCATTCGAAATCAGGTGCAAAAATGAGCATAATTTCCGAGCTTAAAATATATTTTATAAAAAATCGTTCTGGAAAGTATCAAAAAATAAATCACCCTTATTTAACGGAATAAAATTTGAAAACCAAGCACAGAAATTTTAACAGCACAACCATGAGAAAGTATCTTTTAATGTTTATGGTAGCCGGTCTCGGAGGCCTGGTTGCCTTGGGAATCAACCGATTATTTGTAAAAAATGATTCATCCGGTTTTAATGAAATTCGCCTGGCAAGATTTGCGAGTTTAACGGATATGGGAAGCCGACCCGATTTTGTAGAGGTTGCAGAACTGGTCACACCTACGGTGGTCTTCATCAAAACGACCATCGAACCAAAATCAAATCCGGAAGCAGAAGCCGGGCAGAAGCAGGCCGATCCGTTTGAATTCTTCAGAGGGCAGGGATTCGGTTTTCCGCAAATGCCACAAGGACCTCAATACGCACAGGGTTCGGGCGTGATCATTTCGCAGGACGGTTATATCGTAACCAATAACCACGTAGTGGACGGAGCCACAAAAATAAAAGTGATGCTGTCCGACAAAAGGGAATACGATGCCGACCTGATCGGTAAAGATAAGAACACCGACCTGGCATTGATCCGCATTGATGAAAAGAATCTGCCTTTTGCCGTGGTTGGAAATTCGGATGATGTAAAGGTTGGCCAATGGGCTTTGGCGGTGGGTAATCCATTCGGCCTTACCTCAACTGTTACGGCCGGTATCATCAGCGCAAAAGGAAGAAGTGTGGGAATTGTGGGCCGCGATCCGCACACCGGTGCGCGTGCTCAAAATGCCTACCCGATAGAATCGTTCATACAAACGGATGCAGCCGTGAATCCTGGAAACAGTGGTGGAGCACTTGTTTCGGCCGATGGCAAACTCATTGGGATCAATACGGCAATCGAATCGCAAACCGGGCAATATGCAGGGTATGCTTTTGCCATTCCTTCCAACCTGATGAAAAAAGTGGTGGATGACCTCACGAAATACGGAGTGGTTCAGCGCGGTGTGCTCGGAGTGGAAATTCGTGATGTAACAAGCGAATTAGCCGAGAAAGAAAATCTCAAAGATGTAAAAGGAGTTTATGTGAACAAGGTGAGCCCCGGAAGTTCGGCCGAAGCTGCAGGAGTAAAAGAAAAAGATGTGATCGTTTCAGTGGATGGTTCGAAGGTGAATTCTTCGGCTGAGTTGCAGGAACTCATCGGCAAACATAATCCCGGTGACAAGGTGAAACTGGATATCATCCGTGATGGAAAGGAAAGAATGGTAGAAGCCGTTTTGAAGAACCTGGATGGCAAAGCTGAAATAACAAAGGTTGAAAAAACCGAATCGAACAAAGTGCTTGATTGCGAACTGGAAAGTATAAATCGTGAAGAAAGAATGAAATTGAAAATTCAAAATGGCGTTCGGGTGAAAAAAATAGGAGGGAAGAGTGCTTTGAAAAAAGCGTTGGTGCCTGAAGGTTTTATTTTAACAACGATTGATAAAAAACCGGTGAACTCGGTGAGTGAAGTAAAGTCAATCATGGAAAGCGAAAAAGGCGGAGTGCTGCTCGGAGGCATTAATCCTGATGGCTCGAAAGGTTTTTACGGAGTTGGAATAGATGCCCATCCCTGACCCTTCCCGAACCTGCCTGCAGGACAAAAGAATTTGTTCTTTCGGTAGGCAGGGGGAAGGGAACAGTTCCCATTAAATAACGAATATATTTTTCTTAACAAGAAAAAATCCCGGTCAAAGCTAACCGGGATTTTTTTATGGTTAGTAATCCGCACTGATCTTTCGCACCAATCTTCCTGTCATTGTTTGTTTTCCACTGATGGTCACGATCACAAAATATTCTCCTGCCGGGAAACCCGAAATGTCAATGTCGAGGGCATTGTCACCTGTGGTGATCATTTTTATTTCGTGGTAAATAGTTTTTCCGCTTGCATTCACTACAGTTACATCTGCCTGCTGATCGGAGCCTGAATTGACATTAAATTTTACGACATTGATCGCAGGGTTTGGAAAAAGGTAAATGGAATTGTTTGCAGTGGAACCGGGATTGAAAGTGCTGTTTCCACCGTTAGTTCCGGGAGGAATAGTCACTGTGGTTGAACTGCCGTTTTGCGGGTTGATCAAATTATAAGTTCCTGGAGGAAGCCCGCTGAGATTGGGATTTCCGCTGTTGTCCTGGTGAATGGTTCTCACAAGATTGTTGTTGTT
>JBIOHI010000286.1:0-2278 GCA_044448845.1 Bacteroidia bacterium | reverse complement strand
GGATATTCACATTCAGCAAAACCCCTTGTGGCAAGCCATATTTCAGCACATTTGAAACCACTTGTTTCACCACTTTTTTTGAGAGAAAAAAATCAGCATCGTAAGCAAAGTTGCAAAGCGAAAATCCAACGGAGGGAATTCCTTCGATGGCTCCTTCGATGGCGGCACTCATAGTTCCTGAGTACAACACATTGATGGAGGAATTGGAACCGTGATTGATACCTGAAACAAGCAGATCGGGTTTGCGGTGAAAAACTTTGTCAACGGCCAGTTTCACACAGTCAACCGGAGTGCCGGAACATTGGTAGGAGAGAATATCCGTGTAAATATCGTTCTTGTCCAAACGCAACGGGCGGCTGATGGTCACCGCATGCCCCATGCCCGATTGAGGGCTATCAGGAGCGACTACCACCACTTCGCCAAGTTCCCTGACAGTTTCCACCAACGCGCGAATCCCCGGGGCGGTAATACCGTCATCATTGGTTATTAAAATCAAAGGTTTGGAAACGGACATGAAAAATAAAATGCGAATATAACAGTTAGCGATGTATGACACGAACGATATGGAGCATATCTTTTTCGAGACTTTCATGCGGGTTTTCGATGATGCTGCCAAGTTGCTGGCCTTTCATAAACAAGATAAAGGTAGGCACGCGTTCGATCTTATATTTTTTCAGATCAAACCTGGTGCATTTCTTTTCCCGATCCACACCGATGATCTCGACCTGGCTTTCTTCCATGAACGTTTTGTCGGCAATCTTGAAAAATGCCGGAACGTTGGTTTTGCTGTCGTCACACCAGGTTCCCATCACCACCAATACTTTCAACTCTTTCGAATAGGTATTCAGTTCGAGGAGAGTAGAATCGTTCGGTTTGTAATTGTTGTAATTGGTTTCGAACCAGGGAAATTTTTCGGACAACTGGCTGCGTTTTATTTTCCCGTAAAGGATGAATTCTTTTTGGGTTCCGGATCTGAACATGCCGCACGAAACAAGCAATAAAATGATAAGACTTAAAGAAATTTTTTTCAATGGAGTGTTTATTATTTAAGAAATTCTAAAACGTGGTTCACCATATTCTCACTGCCGATGAAGATCGGAACACGCTGGTGCAGGCCGGTTGGAACAATATCGCGAATGCGCTGCTTGCCTGTTGAGGCCTTTCCGCCTGCCTGTTCGATGATGAACGCCATCGGGTTGCATTCGTATAATAATCTCAGTTTACCGAACTGTGCTTTGGCGGTTTGGGGGTAAATAAAAATTCCGCCTTTGTGCAAATTGCGGTGAAGATCAGCAACCATCGAGCCGATGTAACGCGCGCTGTACGGTCGTTTGGTGGTTTTGTCGGTTTGCTGGCACCATTCCACATATTTTTTAACTCCTTCCGGGAATTCTCCTTTATTGCCTTCGTTCAGCGAATAAATGTTTCCGTCCTTTGGTATTTTCATATTGAGGTGCGACAAACAAAATTCACCGATGGAAGGATCAAGTGTGAATCCGTTCACCCCGTTTCCTGTTGTATAAACAAGCATGGTGGAAGAGCCATAGATCACGTAACCGGCAGCCACAGCCTTGCTTCCGCGTTGAAAAAAATCTTCATTCGTGGCAGGAGTACCGGTGTGTGTGATGCGTTTAAAAATAGAGAAAATGGTTCCTATGGAAACATTCACGTCAATATTGGATGAACCGTCTAACGGGTCAAGTGTTACCACGTATTTGGCATTTTTCGAAACGTGCGAATCGATCTGGATGATGTCTTCATTTTCTTCGGAAGTGATGGCACAGCATTCTCCTCCACGGGCCAGGCAGTCGATGAATAGTTCGTTGGCGATCACATCCAGTTTCTTTACGGCTTCTCCCTGCACATTGTCGTGGCCTGCTTCCCCGAGTATTTCGGCAAGCCCGGCACGATTCACTTCGCGGCTTATCACTTTGGCCGCAATGCCGATGTCGCGCAGCAGGCGCGAGAAAGCTCCCTGGGCGTCAGGGTATTCATTTTGCTTCTCAATGATAAACTGCCCGAGCGTGGTGATGTTGAAGTTTGACATAATTTGAAAGTTGGGAAGCAAATATAATCATTGCTCAAATATGTTGCACATGAGATTTGTTAGGTTCAAAACGGTCAGACGCATTCCCGCCTGAATGACGCAGTCGGGCAGGTCGCGCCAGACCGTTTATCAGAACTTTTGCAGTTTTTTTACAGATTCCTATCTTCGTGTAACGAAAATTAACAGGGGATTCCTCTCTTTGTTCTTGGAAAATTAGCAACAGATTCCTCT
>JBIOHI010000285.1:0-2288 GCA_044448845.1 Bacteroidia bacterium | reverse complement strand
ATTTTTCCATGATAAAAAGAAGAATGAAACACATTCAAAAACGGCCCTATGCCGGGAATGATTTTTTTCATAGAATATTGATGAAAACAAAACTTACTTTGCATGATGGCAAACACGGTGATGCAAAAGATCCGGGTAAAAATTGTATTCGCATTGATGCTGATTTTTATTCCTACCTGTATCGGTGTGATCGGTTACATGCTGATTGAAAAATACACTTTCATCGAGGCCTTTTACATGACGGTGATCACAGTTGCCACGGTGGGTTTCGGGGAAGTAAAACCATTGAGCGATGTGGGAAGAATTTTCACTTCCCTCCTCATTATTTTAAACCTGGGAACTTTTGCTTATGCTATTTCCATCGTCACAGGTATCCTTACCCAGAGCGATTTTTTTGAACGCTATAATATCAGTAAAATGAAAAATAAAATTGCATCACTCCGCAATCATGTGATCGTTTGCGGATTCGGAAGGAACGGAAAAGAAGCATGCATCATGCTGAAGCGAAGCAAAATAAAATATGTAGTGATCGAAAGTAAAAAAGAGATGACGGATGAATTTGCCGCCCAGGATGAGTTTTATTTTCTAAACGAGGATGCCACCCATGAGCAAACCCTGATCGATGCCGGTATCCGCCATGCAAGAGGAATCATAACCACGTTGCCCGATGATGCGAATAATGTATATGTAACATTAACCGCCCGCGAACTGAATGATAATGTCGTGATCGTGAGCCGTGCTTCAAAGGACAGTTCCGTCACCAAACTGAAACGTGCCGGTGCCGACAACGTGATCATGCCTGATAAGATCGGTGGCGCTCACATGGCTTCACTAATTGTTCACCCGGATGTGAAAGAATTCATCGACCTGCTTTCTGTTCAAACGGATTCGGAGGTACGTCTTGATCAGATAAGCATGAAAAAGATCCGTTCCAAATTCAAAGGAAATAATATTGATGAACTTGGTATCCGGGAAAAAACCGGGGTGACCGTGATCGGTTTGAAAAATGCCGATGGTACCTTTACGGTAAATCCCGATCTTAAGCAACCTCTTGAGGAAAACTCGAAATTATTCCTGCTTGGTTCACGAGCGCAAATGGATAAGCTGAAGGAAATGTTTTAAAAAATGGATTCTGAATACTCTATACTGGATTATCGTTACTCGATTCTTGAATTCAGATGTTGATCTGCACTAACTTTAAACTTTAGACTTTAAACTTTTTTATCGAACAAGAATCGAACTATCACCATAACTCAGAAAACGAAAATTATTTTTCAGAGCATAATCATAGATATCTTTCCATTTTTTTCCTGCAAATGCCGCTACCAGCAACAACAGTGTGCTTTCGGGCTGATGAAAATTTGTAATCAGAACATCAACAACTTTAAATTCATAAGTTGGAGCAATCAAAATTTTTGTGGAACCTTTCAACACTGAAATATTTTTTTTAACCATCATTTCAACTACCGCTTTCAACGAATTTTCAACTTTAAATTTTAAACTTTGAACCTCGTACGGTTCCCATTGTTCCACGATCATTTCGTCAGAATCAACTCCGTTCAGTAATTTAACGCCATACCAGTATAGGCTTTCAAGCATTCGCAAAGAAGTAGTACCTACCGCAACTATTTTTTCTTTTCCAAGTTTTGAAATTATTTTTTCGATCAGCTCCAATGAAACAAAAATTTGTTCCTCGTGCATTTCATGTTCTTCCATCGTTTCCGATTTTACCGGTTTGAAAGTTCCGGCACCGACATGAAGTGTAAAAAATTCCGTTTCAATATTTTTTATTTTCAGTTTTTCAAAAACAGTTGAGGTGAAATGTAAACCGGCTGTGGGTGCAGCCACCGAGCCGTTTTGATGAGCATAAACAGTTTGGTAGCGCACTTCATCTGATTCAATATTTTCCCGGTTTAAATAGGGTGGAAGCGGAAGTACGCCAAAATGATTTAATATTTCTGCAAAACTCATTTTCATCGGAATCCATGAGAACCGGACATTTACAGAATCATTAACAACTTTTATTTTTTCGGCTTTTAAAATCAGTTCACCGGCATCGGTTATAATTTTCTTTTCAAGAATTTCATTTTTCCATCGCTTCAGGTTTCCAACCATGCATTTCCATTCACAACTTTCTTTGCTTGAAAAGGTAACCTGAATTTCTTTTTCATTTGGTTCAAGACAAAAAATTTCTATCGGAGTTCCCGAAGGTTTCTCAAAAAGAATTCTAGCATGAATTACTTTCGTATCATTGAAAATGATAAGTGAATTTTCAGGAATAATTTCAT
>JBIOHI010000284.1:0-2313 GCA_044448845.1 Bacteroidia bacterium | reverse complement strand
GTTTTTTCTTATAGAAGGTCTTAGTTGGCTTTGATCAATTTGAACTCTTTTACCTCGTTATTCATTATTAATTTAATAAAATAAATTCCGGGATTAAAGTTTTCAAGTTGATTGGAGGTGACAGTGTTGGTACCCGGATTGATCCTTACAACATTTGTAGAAACCAAACTTCCGTGCAGATCGAATATTTCGATGGATACATCCATTTGTTGAACGGCATTGATTTCGATTTGGAAAGTGCTATTGGTGGGATTAGGAAAGATGCACACCGGCAGGGATTGGGATGCCGGGTTTATCGTCACGATTGGTGAGAAACTGAACCGTCCATCCAGATCAACTTGCTTCAAACGATAAAATAGAACTTTTGTTTGTTCTGGTTTCACATCACTAAAACTGTATCCTATATTGCTGGAAGAATTAATTGCTTTGGATTTTACAAATCCTATAGCTACAAAATTCTCAGCATCGAAACTTCTTTCAATCTCAAACCCGCGACAATTGATTTCGTGTGTAGTTTGCCAGTTCAAAACCACATCATTCCCTGTTCTTTTTCCACCGAAAGAAATTAAAGAAACAGGAAGGGGTGATGTACCATTTGATGCAATGGTAAATTGTCCTAAGGTATCGACCGAAGTAAAAGTAACGTTGGTCGAACTTATGGATGATGAACGTTTGGCGAGCGTCCAACTTGTTGCATCCGAATTAAAGGTTCGTCTGTATAAACCGAGACTGGTATCTGTCACATTCAGTTGCCCGGTAGGAAATGTGAAGATCAAATTTGTAAGGAATGTTCCCGGAGTTCCGAAAGGACGAATCATCCAGTATTTATTGGATAGCGTATGAGTAGCCGCTGGAAGTGCATTTGGACTGATTGGATATTCATTGATGACCAGATCGCAAAGGCTATCGAAAGGATCGGAGAAAGACAGGGTCAGGCTCGCGTTAAATAAAGTTCCCGTTGTCATCTGAGGTATCATTAAACACGTATCGCCTCCCACCGGAATGGTTGAAGATGCAATAACGGTTGCAGCACCTTTGGTTCCAATCGATCCACTGATCGGGTCGGAAACCCGCATCGCTCCCGAAGGTTCATTCAATTGAACATAGGAGATCAGCCCGGGTTCAGTCACTTTGATCGTGCGATACATGTTTTTTCGGATGGTTGTTGAATCCAATGCAATGTTCCATAACCTTACCTCGTCCACCATTCCGGTTAATGCAAAACCATAATCCCACGAATCCATTCCGATAAAAAGATCGTTGACCGAAGGAGTCATTGTCGTTGCGGTTGCTGATAACATCGCACCAACCTGGTATCCGTCAATATATGCTTTCACACCAACACCCGATTGCCAGGTAACTGCAATATGTGTCCACGTGTTTGCCTGAATGATATTATTTGGCCATATCGCACTTGAGGTCACACGTATCGAACCTGTTCCATTTGCAAGGGTCCAGATTTCAGGGTCGAAATTTCCGTTCAACACGCCTAAGCAAAATCCGTTGGTGGTAGATGATTTGGAAAAAAACTTCTGTGACGTAGATGGGGAAGGAATTTTTATCCAAGCTTCGGCAGTAAATGCTGTAGTTGCATTCATTAAAGGACTCGAAGCCATCCGTACATAGTTTCCTGTGACTCCCGCGGTTCCATTGCAAGAAATAAAATTCCCCGGAATTTTGGTGACGGTGCTGAATTCTAAATATGCTGTATCATTGCCCGTGTTCACATCCGGTGAACCATTCGGTGCACTGGTATAAACCACTACCGAATTGGAACCCGGGAGCAGATTCATTTGATTCGAACCGGTAAAAGTTACAAGCATCGTATCGCAACCTGCCATAGTTCCTGTCCAGGGGATCGTTACCGCACTTCCACCATTAAGACGATAAGAAATGTTAAGGGAAGTGACACTGGCTATGTTGTTATTTTTAATTTTTACCGAAAGATTTTGTGCTCCGGAAATAATCGGGATGTTATAATAAGTTGTAACAAGAGCCACGTCATTTAATGAGCCCGAAGCTTCGTGTGCTCCAATGACGGGAGGGTTGGACCGGGTGTTACCGTCAATATCGTTCGGTACAATAGAAGTGAGATTGAAACCTTTCAGGCAAGCGTTTGTAATGTGCAAATCAGCTGGAGAAAGGAACATCGGGAGAACGTTGTATGAAGTATCCCCTCCTGCACTGGCACTTAAATAACTGGTTGAATTGAATGCCGATCCCCTGTAACCTAAATTGCCTCCGGCAACATTATAATAGTTGTTATAATTGAGCACATTTCCGGTAGGATTCGTGCTCATATAAACAGGATAG
>JBIOHI010000283.1:0-2314 GCA_044448845.1 Bacteroidia bacterium | reverse complement strand
CTTTCGGTTTATCGGCATGCACCCAGTGGCCGGCATCTTTGATGGTTTCGATACGCGAATTTGGAAACAGTTTTTTTATCGGCTCAAAATCTTTTTCCCGGATATAATTTGAAAATTCTCCTTTTATAAAAAGCGTATCACCTTTAAAAGGATGATCGGAACTGATTTCTCTAATCATTTCTTCGGCATTCCTGAGCAATGCCTCGTAGTTAAACTTCCAGGCGTATTCTCCTGAGTCTTTTCGTTCGAGATTTTTCAGAAAGAATTGAATAGAGCCCATATCCGAGATCGTTCTCTTCATAAAATCTTCGGCCATTTTTCTTGAAGTTACTTTTTCAAACTCCAGGTCTTTTATAGCATCAAATAATTCAAGATCCAACCTTTTATACTCACGTGGAGAAATATCAACTACGATAAGCTTGTCAACGAGTGCAGGATATTTTAATGCTAATTCCATCACCACTTTTCCACCCATCGAATGACCGAGGAAATTTGCCTTTGAAATATTTTGCTGGGATAAAAAGTCTTTTGCATCTTCAGCCATCAACGAAATGGAATGATCTTCCGTGTGCGGGGAACGCCCGTGGTTCCTCATGTCGAGCGTATAAACTTCCAGCCCGTTTTTTCCCCATTCGGTGGCAAGAGTGTGCCAGTTGTCCAGCGAACCTGTGAATCCGTGAATGATGATCAGCGGAATCCCGGAACCGTATTTTTTGTAATTGAGGTGAAGCACGGGGCGAAGGTAGTGTTTGGTGATCGGTAATCAGTGATCGGTTATTAGTTATTAAGTTATTATGAACAAAACTTTAGACTTGAAACATTAAACTTTCAATCATAAACCACAAAAAATCTTCTTCAGCACTTTTGAACCGCTTGCCAATTCGATATCCAAAAAATAAATACCGGGTCTCAAATCAGAAATATTCAATTGAGAATTTTTCGCAGTGAAAATTTGTTTTGAAAATAATTCACCCGCAAAATTCATGATGCTTACACTCGAAATATTTTCAGAATTACTTGTTGAAATATTTACCAGGTTATTCGCTGGATTCGGGTAAACAAAAACATTTTTATTTTCATTTACCGGTGTATTGTAACCGGATGAAGAGGCACTGTCGTATTCAATAATATAATACAACGTGTTGCTTTGATTGATGTCGTTCCATTCACCGGGTTTGCCATAAGGCCAGGTTCCAAGGGCTATTCCGGCTGCATTCTGGTTGCCGTTGTAATTATCCGGTTCGTGATAGGTTCCTGTTGATGCTCCACCCCAATTTACAAATGCTCCTCCAACTGCCGATCCTCCACCAATTGGTCCGGCATTTCCCTGGCCGTTCCAGAAATTCGCACCCACTCCGTCATTGTTTCCATCCCATAACCACTCGCCTTCTGTTTTTTTATCGGTAGCTCCAATCCAAACGTAAGCGATACCACCGCCATCATTCACCACAGTATAGGTGGAAGAAATTCCGGAACCCGAAACCAATGCATGATAAACGCTATCCTGTTCTGCTTTGCTGTTGATCTGGACGAGGTAACCTCCACGCGCCACAGCACAAGCATCAGCATCCACCCACGATTTTTGTTCTTTAACGATCTCGTATTTTTTTCCATTGTATTTAAAGGTATAAATATTGGAAGAGTTAGCACAACCTTGTCCAAAAAGCAGGGAAGCCATACCGCAAAAAATGACCGCAAAAGAAAGTGTCGTTATCTTTTTCATAATGAAAAATTATTTTTTCGAAAATACAAATTCTTCCTTATTCCATTTTCAATCTTAATTCACCGGGGATCAGCACTTTTTCATTTTTCTCAAAGTCGAACATCACCATCACATCATGAGCTTCGGCAACCAGCTCGTGCTTTTCATTTAAGAGTTGATGGTGAAAACCGAAACTCGTGTTCTTGATAAAATCCACGGTAACATTGATAAAAAGTTCTCCCGGGTAAAAAAGAGGTTTCATGAATTTGCACGTACACGATGCCAGCATCAGCCCGATTGGGTGAGGTTTGCGGGAAACATCGATTCCCATTTGTTGCCAGAAGTTGACCCGCGAAGCCTGGATGTATTTGAAATAGGAAACATTATTGACATGACCGAACATATCCAATTCGCTCCAGTCGATCCTTATCTTTAACTGAAATTGTTTTGCCATACCCAAAATTAAAAACTCGAAAATAAACAAAAAAGGCATTTCGTTTCCGGAATGCCTTTTTGAACAATTTAAAACCAAATTATACGAGACCTTGCGCCATCATCGCATCAGCCACTTTCACAAATCCACCGATGTTTGCACCTTTCACGTAGTTTACG
>JBIOHI010000282.1:0-2320 GCA_044448845.1 Bacteroidia bacterium | reverse complement strand
TTCTTTCTGGTTTTTTCTAGATTTCTTTCCTTCGTTTTGCGGGGGGGGGGCGGCCCCCCCCCCCCCCCCCCCCCGCCCCTTCCTCCACACATTCGTGCCTGTCATTCCGAACGAAGTGAGGAATCTATTTCCATAAAACAAGAGTAGTTATACGCCAAACTCATCTACAAATTCTTCCTGTTAAAGATCCGTACTGCCGAAAATATCGGAAGAATTATCCAAAGCAACATCACCCCGATGGAAGCAAACATTCCTGTTCCTGTTCCCAGGAAATCTTTGAACAACGCACCGGTAAATCCCATCAATGCCGAAATATCCATTTTCAATAAAATTAAAATGCGAGAGAGGTCAACCGGGTTCAAACAGGTTAGAATGATCACCGGTTTGTCTAACGGAAAATCGTTCAGCGAAAACAAAATGAACAAAACGATCCCATCATAGATCAGTGAAAAATAAAACCAGAGCATGAGCGAAAGCCCCATTCCGCGTGCTTTGTCGCGTGTTAGCACCGAAGACCAAAATGCAAGTGAAACAAAAATAAGCGTGAGCAACATTCCGGAAAACACCATCACGATCCCGGTGCTTTCATGATTGTAAAGCAAAACCGGTATTCCAATACCGATCGCAAACGCTGCCACTAACGAAATACTCACTCCGAAAAATTCACTTAATAAAATGGTTCTGCGATTGAGAGGTTGTGCAACTAAAAGTTCAATGAATTCATAAGAATTATAAAAATGAATGGTTGTGAAAATGATACTCACCAGCGGAACGATAAATAAAATAATATTGGTGATGCTGAGTATTGCTTTTGCATTGTCGTCTTCAAGATTGAACAGGATCAAAGAAACAAGCAGCAAAAGCCCTGTATAGCCGATCAATATCCTGTTTCGCAGGATATCATACACCACATATTTTGTTATTTTTATCATTTGCCTCCGTTCATTATTTGTGCAACTGCCTTGCCTAATTTTTCTTCCCCGGTTGAAGTTCTCAATTCAGAGATCGTTTTAAAAAATTTCAGGTTCCCTTCCACGATGAATAGAACACGGTCGGAAATTTCTTCCACCTCGCTCATGATATGTGAAGTGATCAAAACCAGTTTGCCTTTATTCTTCTCTTTAAGGATTTTTGATTTCAGTATCTCGGAAGCCATGGGATCAAGCCCTGCAGAGGGTTCATCGAGCACCAATATTTGCGGATCAAATAAAAACGCAAGTGCGGCACTCACCTTTTGCCGTGTTCCACCGGAAAGTGTGCGCATGGGTTTTTCAAAAATAGCCTGGAGTTTATATTCCCTGATCAGTTCTTCATCAAATCCGTCTTTTTGATCGCGGATATCTTTCATCATGTCGAACAAATGTCCTACTTTCATATTGTCGGGATACCTCCCGATCTGCGGCATGTAACCGATCCGGCTCCGGTAATTCCAGTCGTGCAGGATATTTTTTCCGTTGATGGAAATTTCACCGCTGTCCGGGATCACCATTCCAAGCAGGCATTTGATCAAAGTAGTTTTTCCGGAGCCATTCGGGCCGATCACACTCACCACCTCCGCATGGGAAAATTCCACGGAAATATTTTTCACCACAGGAAGCTTGTTGAACGACTTATTTAAGTTTTCGATGCGGATCATATTTTGTTTTGTTTCATCACGGGTTCCACATCTTTTAACAATTCCGGAATGAGGGAAGGAATTATTTTCTCCACTTTGTCCAAAAGATCTACCATGATGCTTCGCATTAAAACTCCCGCCTGGGGAATTTGTTCCAATATCACCGAATACATGCTCACCGGCCGGTACGGCACATCACCGAAATTATCTTTATTCAGATCATATCCTTCATATTTATCCCAGTAATTATTTTTGAAATAATTGTTGTATAATGTTCCGTTGGTGCTCACGTCAAAAGTATTGGCGATAAAATTATTTTTAGTGAACGTATCTTGCATGCAATTGGAAAGCAACTTCACTGCCCACCCGTTTTTTTCAAAAACATTTCGTGAAATCTTCAACGCGTTAGTTTCATCCATGAAAATTCCGGCAGTGTTGTTTTCAAATTTATTTCCGCAGATTATTCCGTACGAAATGGTTTTCAAAAGCAGCGCATAGGAAGCATCGCCCCGGTTCAACTCAAATGTGTTGTACATCATGTAAATATATTTACTGTACATAACCGCCACACCGGTTCCATTGTTCCGGAAAATATTTTTCATGTAATTGTCGTGATTTGAATTCATGAAATGCAAACCGTAACGAAGATTTTCCTCGCTCAGGTTATTTTCGATGAGGCAGTAATTAGCAAACTCAAAATAAATT
>JBIOHI010000281.1:0-2325 GCA_044448845.1 Bacteroidia bacterium | reverse complement strand
GCCTTCGGGTATCGCTTCCCATTGCCGGTAGGATTGAACATAATCCGGCCGGTCGGCCCACATGCGCGGAAAGATCGTGCATTCCTTGTCATCATATTTCCTGACTTGTTTCTGTCCTACTTCCTCGTATTTGGTTTCGCCTTTGCGGTACTGCATGGCACCTTTTTCAACTTCAGTAACTTTTGCATAAAAATACTGGCCGTAAAGCAAAGGATTTTCTCCATACTGGTCGCGGTTCAAATACGAAAGCAATGCAAAAGGATGCTGCGGATCATTCATGTCGATCGGTGGATTGGCAGCGGAACGAATCATCACCATGGCATAGGATGAAAAGCCTAATATGATGAATGAAATACAAAGAATAGTTGTATTAATATAAGCATGTGATGCTTTGTTCATAAACACAAAATAGTAAATGGCAGCGGTTATGAGCAGCCAGATGAATATACCGGTTATACTGGTATTCAAAACCAGTGATCCGATCACAATTAATATATAACAACCCAAAGCCACCCATAAAGTATTGGATGATTTGGTGTGCGTGTAATGCAACGATGAAACAATAAAAGCAATAACGATGACGATGAACGCGTAAGTGCCCGAATTAAATCCTACACCCAGCACATTCACGAAAAAGTAATCGTAATTAGCCATGAGAGAAGGCACGCCCGGGATCAATCCGAACTGCACGAAAGCGATGGCAAAAATGGCCACGGCCGAAGCTTTCACAAATCCGATTCGCGTGAATTTATATTTTTTGAAAAAGTAAACATACACTATGGCGGGAATCACCAACAGGTTCAGCAAGTGAACGCCAATGGCAAGCCCGATCTGGAATGCGATCAAAACAAGCCACCGGTCGGCATATTTTTCCCCGGCAACATTCTCCCATTTGAGAATACACCAGAAAGTGAGAATGGTAAAGAAACTGGATGATGCATAAACTTCGGCTTCCACTGCTGAGAACCAGAAAGTGTCGCTCCAAACCATGGTAAGTGCTCCAACCATTCCGCTTGCCATCAATGCAACAAGTTGTTGCATGGTTAATTCTACGGTTCCGTTTTTGGTCAGAATTTTTTTGCCCAAATGGGTTACCGTCCAGAAGAAGAAAGCAGCAGACAATCCCCCGGCAAGTGCCGAGACCATGTTCACGCAAAAAGCCACCTTGGTGGTATCGCCTCCGGCAAAGAGTGAGAAAATTCTTCCGATGATCAAAAACAGCGGTGCTCCCGGCGGATGGCAGATCTGTAAACGATACGATGCGGAAATAAATTCACCGCAATCCCAAAAACTTCCGGTGCGCTCCAGTGTGAGTGTGTACGTGGCAAGTCCAATAATGAAAGCTACCCAGCCCAATGCATTATTGAATAAATTGAATTTTTTGTTCATTCTTCTTTGTATAAATTTAAAGGAAACAAATATAATCCCCGATGCAGAATAAAAAAATTAATGTGAAAGGGTTAACGGATGAGGTTGCATTTCATTGTGATGAAATCAGTTTGAACATCTCATTCGTGAAATCAATTTCTTTGCGAGCTTAGCACCTTGGCGTGAAATAAAAATGTACGCAAAGTCCGATAGCTATCGGACGCAAGGCAAACCAACTTTTTTAACGGTCTGACGCTTTACGCGTCTGACCGTGTTGAACAAACCCCGAACGATTTATCCAACGTAGCTTTAGCGAAGTTGGGCAAACCTGAAATAGATTTGCCATTTCCAAAAATTGCATTACATTTGTACCGTAATAATTGCAAAATGAGGGGACCAAAAGTCCCCTCGTTGTTTGAATATGGATATCGTTACGGAAATAAAAAATTGGTCGGAGAATTTTTTGGAACCGGAATTATTTGCGGTGAATATAGAGTGGAAGGCCGGTAGCAAAAAGATCGTAGTATTTTTGGATGGAGATAAAAGTGTGACCATTGAACAGTGCAAACAACTTTCGCGGCACCTTTCCGAAAAACTGGATGAGACGGATTTTGGCGACCAGGGATATGTGCTTGAGGTTTCTTCACCCGGAGCGGATGCCCCGCTGAAATTGCCAAGACAATATCCGAAACATACCGGAAGGGAATTGCTGGTGAGATTAAAAAGCAAGACCGAGTTACTTGGAAAATTAGAAGAGGTGAAAGGCTATAGTATTTTCCTTGAACTCAAAGAAAAAAAGAAAAAAGGAACTAACGCAACCGTGAAGGAAATTGAATTCAGTGAGATAAGTGAATCGGTCATACAAATAAGTTTTAAATAAATATAAATCGTTTTATCGAATAACTTAATAACTAATAACCCAATAACTAATTAACTATAAAATGCACAGTGCAGGAT
>JBIOHI010000280.1:0-2332 GCA_044448845.1 Bacteroidia bacterium | reverse complement strand
TAATGAATACTTCGAATTATTTTTGATTTTGGAATTATAAAAATCCACCACGCGCTTGTAACTCATTCCCATCCGAGAGGTATAAACCAGCGAACCGGGTTCTTCTTCGGTAGCCACGCGGAAACCTAATTTCATAGGTTTCTTTGCGAACTTATCCAGCATTTCAAACTCCTCCGGATTATCCAGAACGCAAATAAGATTTTCAAATCCTTCTTCCACCATGGTCACCATGTTCTTCACGTACCGTTCGTTCTTGAAACCATTGCAAACGATGAACTGGTCTTTCCGGATCTTTCCCTGTTTGAAAAGATTCCGCAAGAGTTCCAAATCGAAGGAGGAGGAAGTTTCAATGTCGCAGCCATTCTTCAAAACCTCATCGAGAATGAATGAAAAATGCGAACTCTTTGTGCAGTACAAATAGTTGTACTTGCCTTTGTATTCGTATTGCTCCATGGCCTGGCTGAAAAGCAAACGTGCTTTTTCGATCTGCGCACCGATCTTGGGCAGGTAAGTGAACTTCAGCGGTGTGCCGAATTCATTGATGAGTTCCATCAGGTCCACATCATGGAAAAAGAGGTTGTTGTTCTTTACTTCGAAACCATGACGAGGGAAATAAAACGTCTGGTTGATCAGGTCGATGTACTTGTTCTTTACTGCAATGGTGGTCAATGTCTTTTTGAATTAGCTAGTTTAAAAAATGGTTTTGCAAGTTTAGAAAAACCAAATGAATAACTTCGTTAAAATTTTTTAACGTGAATAAAATGTGTACAGCCTCCTAAAAGTGAAATTTCATGGAGTATTCATGAAGGCTTCACCTGCCTGTTGATATTATTTTTATTCCTATACCGGCATCATCCCTAATTTAGCACTATGAAAAATGTTGTTTTCAGCTTATTCTTTTTGCTTTCTGTTTCTGTTTCCGCACAAATACATTTGTTTCCGGTGGAAATAAAAGGGAAGTCGGGGTATATGGATCAAATGGGAAAGATGGTGATTCCTGCCACCTATGATCTTGCCGAAGATTTTAAAGAAGGGCTGGCGGTAGTGGCGCTAAGCAACATGCCTTGCGTGATCAATGAAAAAAATGAACGGGTGGTGGACACCGGAATTTTTCAGTTCATAGGGAATTATTCGGAAGGAATTTTCCCGGCAAGGGATTTTCATCACCAGACTTTTTACATCAATTCAAAAGGAGAGAAAATAATTTCACTGTCGGATTCGATCTATGAAGCCCGTTCATTTCACAACGGACTTGCCTGTATTTCGAAACAGGTGGAAGATCACACGTTCAAATTCAACCGCGATATTGTTACGCTTGGATACCGGTTCGGGTTTATTGACAAAACCGGAAAACTTGCGATCAGTTTTATTTATGAAGACGCGGATGATTTCGAGAACGGAGTGACAAGAGTGAAATTGAAAAATAAATTCGGACTCATCAACACTAAGGGAGAAACCATACTGAACGCGGAGTTCGGCAACATCGGAAAATTTTATGAGGAGAAAGCATGGTTCGAGAAGAACGGGAAATACGGTTACCTCGGTCTGAACGGAAAGATCATCATCGAACCGAAATTCGATTACGCGTTCGATTTCAGTGACGGGCTTGCGGGAGTTTGGGATGCCGCCACAAAAAAATTCGGATACATCAATGAAAAAGGTGAAGTAAAAATAAAGATTGAATTCGACCGGGTGCATCCGTTCAGCGAGGGGAAAGCGGCTGTGCTCACCAATGGGAAATGGGGATTCATCAATAAAGAAGGAAAAATGATCATTATGAATAATTTTGATAATGCGGGAATGTTTGAAGAAGGAATGTGCGCGGTGCTAGTAAAACGCAAGTGGGGATTCATCAATGATTCAGGAAGGCTGGCCGTGCCGGCAGACTTCGATGCAGTGGGTTCATTCACCAACGGTGTGGCAGATGTGGTTTACCACGGTGTGAAATTGTACGTGGACAAAAACGGGAATGTGCTGCCGAAGTTGAAAGATTGAATTGATTTAGTTCAATAATTTAGGAATACTCACCGTTTTTTTTTATCTTACATCACCATTTTTCATGCTCCGGAAGTGCCAGTATATTATTTCAATTTTCTTAGTTGCAATAAGTTTTGCAGCAACAGCACAACAACTCATCATTAACCAAAGTTTTGAAGATTTAAAAGGTGACACTTTTGGAAGTCATACTTCTTGTTATTTTTTTACCTATATTGCAGATTTTAATAATCTTAATTCAAACACGCATATTAAAGCATTTATACTTGGTAATGTCAATAATGACAAAAATGGTTTTCCAGTTCATGATTCTATAGGATCCAATGGACTTTCCAAT
>JBIOHI010000279.1:0-2347 GCA_044448845.1 Bacteroidia bacterium | reverse complement strand
TGTCTATGCTTACCTTTTTGATGATGTGAGATTGGATAGCTGTCAAAGTACAAGTAAAATCTCAACTATTGAGAAATGCTTAAACGATACAATTAAATTAACAGCAACAAAAACAGGAAGCAGTTATTTATGGAAAACTAACGATACAATTCAATCTATTTCAACAAATGATACGGGATGGAAATGGGTTCAAGTAAATTCAAATCTTTGTGATTTGCATACGGACAGTTTTTACATAAATAATTACCAGTTCACAAATCCACCGGAAAAAATTGATACCTTGATTTGTAAAGGTAAATTCATATTGCTTGGTAATACAGGTTATGCAAAAACAAAATATTTATGGAACACGGGAGATACAATTCCACAAATTGTTAAAAGTGATAGCGGTTTGTTTGTTAGGCAAAGCCGGTACAATAATAGATGCCTGCAAATAGACAGTTTTTTTATTCACCAACAAATTCCAACTCTTTTAAATTTGCCAAAAGATACAAGTTCATGCCTTGATATAAATGTTATTTTGAATGCTTTAAATTCTCAATACAATAATTACAAATGGAACTCCGGTGACACCACCTCAAAAATAAAAATCACCCAACCTGGAAAATATATTGTGACTGCAACAAACGGAATTTGCACCACAACCGACAGCACCAATGTGAAAGTAAATTCATTGCCCTCGCTTCACCTTCCATCCGACACGGTCATTTGTTTTGATGACATTGAAAAAGTGATATTGGATGCAGGGAAACCTGCCAATGGGCAGGCAGGATTCAAATCGTATTTCTGGTACCCCACCGGTGAAACTATGGAAACAATTGGTGCCACGGTGGCTCAGCAATATGTGGTGGTGGTTACCGACACCAATAATTGCATCAACAAAGACACAACACTTGTAGAAGAAAAATGCGGAAGCAAACTTTATATTCCTAATGCATTCACTCCAAACGGTGATGGAATTAATGATGTGTTCTATGTTCACAGCCGCAGTTTGGAAACTTTTGAAATTCAGATCTACGACCGGTGGGGAGAAAAAGTTTTCTCCTCAACAGAACTTACAAAAGGGTGGGACGGCACCTTTCAAAACTCTCCCTGCGTGAATGAAACTTACGTGTGGCTGATAAAATATAAGGTCAAAGGAACGAACAGCACGCAATCCGCGAACGGAACGGTGATGTTGTTGAGGTGAGATTTTCCGGGACGCTGATTGTGGAATAAAATTTACTTCCTTTTAGGCCTAACATTCATTAGGTATTCTCACGCCTTTTACTTAATTTTACTTCACGAATTTTTCGCTCATGCCTCCAAAGAGCAGACATATTTTTTTGATATTCTTTATTGCGCTGAACTTTTCCGTTAAAGCGCAATCTCCGGCAAACGATCATTGCAGTTCGGCTTCGCTGATAGTCATTCCAAACTCAGGATTCTCAACCGGTTTCTTCCAGTCATTAAAGGTAAATCTTACCAATGCCGACAGAGAACCGGGAGAATCTTTTGATTCCATTATTAAACAATCAGGTCTGAACAGGAAAACAGTATGGTATAAATTTTCAATTCCCACCACCCGGAATATGAGTGTTGAACTGAAACAAAGAGATACCATGATCGCTCAAAATGCGGTTGGATTCACCATTTATGAAACAGGCAATTGCCCGACAAATCCGGGAGAAGTAAGCACGTATTTAACCACCATTCCAAAGTTTGGTAAATCGGCAAACAGTTGCCTGCCTGCCGGTGATTACATGATCCAGGTTTGTGCTAATTTCAAAGCGAACGATACGATCTGGATCGAACTGAATATTAATTATCCGGGGCCTGCAAATTATGATAATCCTGCAACCGCATATAATTTCGGTCTTGCTCAAAATAGTAAATCAGTTAGTGTTACCGCAGGTTGTTTGAGTATTATGGATTCTACCGAAATCTATCCTTCAATAGGTGCAAATTATAGGAATTATTCGCAAACGGCATGGTTCACTTTTACCACAGATAATTATTCGGATATGCTTTTGTTTTCTTTGAATTATTCGGGCAAGGATACCATCAAAGTGCCATTCCGTATTTATGAAGGGGATGCAAAAAACAATTATCCAGGGTTGAAAAATTTTGACAGTGGAATTTTTGCGAATTATTTTTCGCAGTATTATTACAAATATTATTTATGCCCGGCATTTAAAACAAATACCACTTACAGCATCCAACTGTTGTTTTATAAGAACTCAAGTTATCCGGTAACTTTCAATTTACAGGAACAAGGTAATGACACTACTCAATCGGCAAATCCGCTGAACCTTCCTGCAAAATATCAAATGGGAACTATTGGTTTCGGACAAACCATATCCGATAC
>JBIOHI010000278.1:0-2369 GCA_044448845.1 Bacteroidia bacterium | reverse complement strand
ACTACACTATTTTTATCAATTCCATTTTCTCCTCGCACACCATCCAATAATTTTTTTGCTTTGATAGATGATAACATTTCATTCGCTTCCAATTCCGTTACCGGTGATAATTTGAAAACAACATCTTTCAAAACTTCTACATAAATCCCTCCAAGTCCAAACATGATGAGTGGTTCCAAGCCTCGCTGGGCACTCACTCCGGCAATTAATTCTCTTCCGCCCGGTAAAAAATTCTGAACAAAAAATTTCAAATCCACCCCTCTTCCGTCTCCCCGAAGGGGAGAAACTCCCTTCCCTTTGGGAAGGGATGGGGAAGGGTCGAATTTGGATTTCATTTCTTCCACAACCTTTTTCACTTCCTCTGCAGTTTTGATATTTATTTTCACTCCGCCTTCATCACTTTTGTGAACCAATTTTTCTGAATCTGCTTTTATCACTACAGGAAATCCAATTTCATTTGCAGCTTTAATTGCATCATCAACTGAATTGACCAATCTCCAATCAGCAACAGGAATTCCGTAAGCGGAAAGTAAATTGTAAACTTTGTCGGAAGAAAGAAAAACCCCTTGTGCGGTGGGAACTCCCTTCCCTTTGGGAAGGGCTGGGGTTAGGTCTGATAATATTCTGCCGGCTTTTGTTTTATCAACGTTAAAGGTTTTCGCTTCACCAATATTTCTTGAACTTACTTTATGAAATTTATACAAAGCTCCAAGTGCCTTGGCAGCCGTGGTTGGAAAACTATAACAAGGAACACCGCCATCTTTTAAAATTTTTGCAGTTGCCTGGAATCTTTCCAAACTCATATTCGTCATGAAATTGCAAATAATAGGTTTGCGTTTTTGTGCATTCACTTCCACAATATTTTTTGCAACTTCATCGGTATCGGTAAATGGCGCGGTAACAAAATTGATGAAAACAGAATCAATGGTTTCTTCATCCATCAGCACATCCAATGCACTGCGGAAATGCCTGCCACCACCTGTTGCCACCACATCAATCGGGTTTCCGATAGTTGCTTCAGGTAATTGAGTTTCTTTTAAAATATTTTTTGCTCTTTCCGAAAGAGGAGGAAGTTGTAATCCTGCATTCACGAGTTCGTCTGTTGCAATTACTGCCGGTCCACCTGTATTTGTAATTATTCCAACACGATTTCCTTTTGGAATGGGTTGCGTTGAAAAAGCCATTGCCGCCTGGCACATTTCTTCTTCATTATTGAAAGAAAGAATTCCTGTCTTTTCAAAAATTAATTCAGTGGCAATATCCACTCCGGCAAGTGAGCCTGTGTGTGAAGCCGCGGCTTTCGCACCTTCTTCAGTCCTTCCGGATTTCATTGCAAGAATTGGTTTTTTCTTCGCAACGATTTTTGCTACTTCCATAAATTCTTTAGGATCATGAAATCCTTCGGTATATAAAATGATGGCTTTTGTTCCTTCATCATCACCATAATATTTAACCACATCCGAAATAGAAACATCACACGCATTTCCGTTTGATGCATAATATCGCATTCCGATTTCAAGGTCGAACAGGCTTTGCATGATGAACGCACCAACACCACCGCTCAACGCCACAATTGAAATTGCTCCGGGTTTTGGAAATGTAAAAGTGAAATCGCAATACGCATTGTATTCGGGATCGCAATTGATGATTCCCTGGCAATTCGGTCCGAAAATTCTTACGCCATATTCTTTTGCTTTTGCAAGAAATGCTTCCTGAAGAGCAATTCCTTCTTCACCCATTTCGCTAAATCCTGCTGAATTGATGATGACAGATTTGATTCCTTTCTTTCCGCAGTCTTCAATTATTTGCGGAACGAATTTGCTTGGAATAATTACGTGAGCGAGATCAATTTCGCCAGGCACATCAAAAATTGTCGGGTATGCTTTTACGCCACGAATCTCAGGTTCCTTCGGATTGATCGGATAAATTTTCCCGGTGTAACCGTAATGCAAAAGATTTTTTAAAATAACATTTCCTATAGAAAGTTCTTTCGAAGATGCTCCGATTATTGCAATAGATTTTGGTTTGAAAAGCGAGTCGAGCCTGCCTTTCCGGTAGGCAGGTTCGTGATCCATTTTTGTGTTAACTTTTTTTTCTATTGCCTCCTGCGAATTCATTTTGTTCAAATATTTTTATGCTGATACTAATTCTTTTTCTTTTAATTTATTATGACGGAAACCACCCCAAAGTGCTGCGCCAAGAGCCCCGGCATAAATTGCATCCGGATGAGTTTTGATAATAAAGGTTTTTCCGGTTTCTTTCAGTTGCTCTTCAATTGCCTGCAACATTCCTACATTTAATGACATTCCTCCCGTGATCACGATCGGTGATTCTGCCTTAAGCGAACTCATTAATTTAATGATCCGGTT
>JBIOHI010000277.1:0-2375 GCA_044448845.1 Bacteroidia bacterium | reverse complement strand
GGCATTGCCCGCGCCATTGTGATGAGCCCGAAATATCTTTTATGTGATGAGCCGAACTCAGGGCTCGACCCGATCACGTCACACGTCATTGATGATTTAATAAAACAAATTACTCAAGAGTTAAACATAACCACCATTGTGAACACGCATGATATGAATTCGGTGATCACCATGGGTGACAAAGTGATCTTTATTTATAAAGGAGAAAAACACTGGGAAGGGAGCGGAAAGGACATCCTTCATGCGGACAGCCAGGAAGTTTCAGAATTTTTAGGCACGGCAAAAATATTAAACGAGCTAAGAAAATAATTTCAGTTGAAACTAATTTTATATTTGCAAACTAAAAAAATCATTTTATGAATTTTCCAAACAACCTCAAGTATTCCAAAGATCACGAATGGATTCGTGTGGAAGGCAGCGAAGCTTACATCGGCATCACTGAATTTGCGCAGGGCGAATTGGGCGACATCGTTTTTATTGACATCGGCACTGCCGGCGAAACGCTTGACAAAGAAGCGGTGTTCGGCACCATTGAAGCGGTGAAGACAGTTTCTGATCTGTTCATGCCGGTAAGCGGCAAAGTGCTGGAAGTAAATTCTAAGATCGATTCCAATCCCGAATCGGTGAACAAGGATCCTTACGGCGAAGGTTGGCTGGTAAAAATCTCCTTGACAAATTCTACAGATGTGAACGGGTTGATGTCAGCGGATGATTACAAGAAGATGATCGGAAAATAGAAAGACACAGAAAATTATTGCTGACAAATCAGGTCACTCACTGAACTTATACCCCACTCCCCGCACCGAAAAAAAATGTTTCGGCTCGCGGGGATTTTTTTCAAAGTATTTCCGGAAGCTCACAATGTAATTATCGATCGTCCGGGTGGAAGGATACACATCGTATTCCCACACGGTTCGTAAAATATCTTCGCGCGAAACCACTTCATTCTTTCGTTCTATTAATAGTTTCAGCAATTGAATTTCCCGTTTGGAAAGTGAATGCTTTGTTCCATCTCTTCCAATCACATCAAACGTTAAAAAATTAATTTCACATTTCCCAAAACGGTAGGTACTGAGTTCGTTTCTTTCTTCCTGTGATTTTCCTCTTCTCCGTATCAGGGAATTTACACGCAGCAAAAGCTCTTCGAGATTGAACGGCTTTGACAAATAATCATCCGCTCCAAGTTTCAAGCCCTGAACACGTTCATCGCTTGCTCCTTTTGCCGTGAGAAAAATAACAGGCACCTGGGTGTTCTCCAAACGTATTTTCCGGCAAAGCGTATAGCCATCCATTTCAGGCAGCATCACATCCAGAATGATCAGGTCAAAATGTGCGGACCGGAAATTATCAAAACCGATTTTCCCATCACGCGCTTCGGTAACATGGTATCCTTCCATTTCGAGGTTCAGCCGGATTGTGCTTCTCAAATTTTCTTCGTCTTCTACTAATAGGATTCTGTACGCCATAAATAGCAATTGGGTATAAAGGTATAAAGGTATAAAGGTAAAAGGGTATAATGTAAAAAAAATGTAAGAGTTACCCTATACCTTATACCCTATACCCTATACCCTATACCCTGCTACGCTATCGGATGAAATGCATCTTCAATATGAAATATCTTGGGGTTTTCTTTTTTAAGGATCACGGATACTATATCAAACCTGGTTTCCAGTTCAAGATTGTTTTTCTCGATATATGCATTGGCGGCTTTGATCAAAAGTTTTTGTTTCTGGCGGGTTACAAATTCTTCGGGCTCACCGAAATAATTGCTCGTTCTTGTTTTTACTTCAGCAATGACGAGCGTGTCTTCGTTCTTGGCTATTATATCGATCTCCGCATGCTGAAACCTCCAGTTCTTTTCGAGAATGTCATATCCTTTCTGCACCAGATAGGTTGCAGCAAGTTCTTCTCCATTTAAACCTGTTTCATTATGTTCAGCCATAAATCATCGAAAAACGAATTTGTACGAACCTACGAAAAAATACATTTCGTATTTTTCGTAATGTTTCGCTTTTCGATGATTTGGTATGATTGTTGAATCTCCCTTCCTCGTTTCTAAAAAAAGATTATTTTCGTAACACTAAAAATCACTTACCACATGAAAAAACTATTTTCCACCGCATTATTTGTTTTTGCCGGAATGCTCTTTGTTTCCGCACAATCTTTTGAAGGCGTTATCGAATTCAAAAAGCAAACTGCCACAGATACCGTAAACTATATTTATTATGTGAAAGGCGATAAGGTCCGCCTGGATGAGATCGGCAGTAAATCCAAAAAGGTGGAAGGCAGTTTTATCATTGACCTCAAAACACACAGCATGGTATCTCTCAGCCATGAACGGAAACTTTATATTGAACAGGCGTCGGGTGCTCCTG
>JBIOHI010000276.1:0-2383 GCA_044448845.1 Bacteroidia bacterium | reverse complement strand
GTATGGGAATCTACTCAGAACTTAACACCAATGACAAATATTACTCAGTGGATGATACAATAAACGGGAATGTGAATATAATTTTAAGAACATTGGATTCAGCGATTGCCATTTTTGGATATATTGGGTTTAATAATCAAGGTGCAAATAAGATATTATACAAAAATCAATATACAAAAATTGATTATAAAAAAATAGCGAATCAAATGTATCTACCTAATAGGCCTGATGAACTGTATTGGGTAAAATATAGAATGAGGAATAATCTATTCGATTATGATATTAAAGACCATTATAATAATAGTAATGCAATTGTACATGAATTTTACTATTCATCTGATTTGTATTTTGCTTGGAATCCAGGTGACAGGGAAAGGCATCACATAGGTACAAAAGCACAATACCAATACAAATGGGTTGACCCATCTCGTGGCGAACTTTACCGACCTTTGGTAATCACACCTCCGGTGATGATAAACCTCGAAGAAAAATCAATGGTATTTGCTGATGAAAAAGAAAAAGCAATTAAAGTAATTGTGAAAGCAGGAAAAGATTCGGTGAAATTTGATTTAAGTGTTTCGTTGACGAAAGATTGGGGAATAAGAACATTCGAATCGAAAGGATCTATCATTAAGCAATGTTTGATTGCAAAAAAAGGTGAAGAACACAATTTTACTTTTTATGTTACACCTCCTGCAAAGCAATCGGAAGCCATGATGAAATTTACTGCAACAGTTGATGGCATTGAATATTCAAAAGGCATCAAAGAAATTAAATACGATCATATTCCCATTCAAACCTGGTTTCCTGATGCGGAAGCAAAACTCGTAAAGCTCGACATCAAAACGAAATCAAAACATATCGGGTATATTCCCGGTGCAGGAGATGAAGTGATACAATGCCTCCAACAACTCGGTTATGAAGTAACAACACTCACCGATGAAATGCTTAGCAAAGAAGATCTTTCAAAATATGATGCTATCATCACAGGAGTTCGGGCTTACAACACAAACGACAAACTCTCAAACTTCAAACCCAAACTGATGGATTATGTGAGCAACGGAGGAAATTTAATTGTGCAATACAACACCAATAATTTTATCGGGCAGATGAAAGGCGACTTCGGTCCGTATCCTTTTAAAATTACCCGCGACCGTGTGACTGACGAAAATGCAAAAGTGAATTTCGAATTGCCGAATCACCCGGTATTAAATACTCCGAATAAAATTACGGATAAAGATTTTGAGGGATGGATCCAGGAACGTTGCATTTACACAGCCAGCGATTCGACCGGTAAATACGAAATGCCATTAAGCATGGCCGATCCTGGCGAAAAGCCAAACAAAGGTTCACTTATCATTACAAAACATGGCAAAGGAAACTTTATTTACACGGGTTTGGTTTTCTTCCGTGAATTGCCGGCCGGAGTTCCCGGAGCCTACAGGTTGTTTGTGAATATGATCGAGTTGGGAAAGTAGTTCGTTGTTTGTCGTTTGTAGTTTGTGGTTTGTTGTTGGGTTGCGAACCACAAACCACAAACTACAAACTTTTTTTTTCCAAAAAAACCTATATTTACCAACTAAATTGAGTACCTAATTTCATCCCGCATGAAAACCATTTATACGATACTATTTTCATTTTTTGTTCTGCAAAGTTTTGCCCAGGAAAAGGAGAGCGATGTGATCCTTTACTACAGCCATCAGACAGGGAAATCCACTTCACATTCGGGCACGTATCACAAAAAGACGGATGCCCACGAGCATGGCACGGTAAATTTTTCGACCACCGGGCCGGTAAAATACCAACTCAATCCCACCGATCTTTCCATTCAGCCGAATGAGGACAAGACATGGACGGGAACCATAATGGTTGATGCGCTCAGTGCACCGGAGCCTGGGAACATGGCGAAGGCATCCGTTACCGGAACTTTCGACATCCTATTTTCCCAGCGGGATAAAAAAGATTCGACTAAGACTGAAACGGTCAACCTGAAAGGTTCGAAAACTGTTAACATTACCGTGTACTCGCTTGACCTTCGTGTGCATGATACGATCGCTGTTTGTTACAACGCCCAGCCTTTCATCACCTCGGGCGGTTATCCCGAAGGCGGTGTTTACAAATGGGAGATCAGCGGAAACGCGAATATTATAGCAGGATCGGATGAAGCCACGATGCAACTCACGCCAATCAATGCAGGAATGGCGTTGGCAAAAATCACTTACACGCTGGAAGATATCAGCATCACAAAAAATGTGGTGATACAAATCATTCGCCCTTCAAAAATATTGTTACCCGATTCGTTGTGGCTCGATTCGGGAGTTACAAAAACACTCCAGGTTTTGCCTGCCTATAAAAATTTCGCGTATGCATCACTCTCTCATTC
>JBIOHI010000275.1:0-2408 GCA_044448845.1 Bacteroidia bacterium | reverse complement strand
CTGTTCCATTCTTATTTTCAAAGTTTCCAAACTCCGCATCATCAGCCAGCTTGTCCAGGGCGCGGCCATGTTTCCCAGTTGCGAACGAAGGGAACGGACACGGCTCATGAGTTCTTTATTTCCGAGACAGGCACCTGCGATCAAATCGCTGTGCCCACCGATATATTTCGTTGCCGAATACAAAGAAAAATCGGCACCATGTTTCAACGGATGTTGCCACAACGGTCCCATGTAAGTGTTGTCGCAGGCGAGGTAAACTTTTTTATTTCCTGCCTGCCCAATAATCCCTTTCGCGGCAGGCAGGTTCGTGCTGAACTTGTCCGCAATTTTTTTGCACATCGAAATATCGATCAATGTACTTGTTGGATTCGATGGAGTTTCAATGAACATCAACGAAAATTTATCCGCTTTGCCTGTTGCTTTTATGATCTCAACAATTTCTTTTTCGGAATGAGTGGGTTTGAATGCGACTGAATGAACACCGATATCCGTGAGGTAACTATCGATGAAATGTTCGGTGCCACCATAAAGCGGAATACTGTAAACCAACAGGTCGCCAGGTTTCAGAAACTCGAGAAGCACGGTAGTTATTGCGGCCATCCCGCTTTCAAAAACACAACAATCTTCGGCACCATCCCAAAGCGTTAACCGGTTCTCCAAAATTTCCATGTCGGGATTATTCATGCGGCTGTATATCAAACCGACATTTTCGTTTTTCCTTTTCTTCCGTTTTTTATTCTGGATCTCAAAAAAAGCTTTTCCTTCTTCGGCACTTTTAAAAACGAAAGTAGAGGTCTGGAATATCGGTGATTTGATGGAACCTTCGGAAAGCTCGGGTTTGTAGCCGTACGACATCATCAGGCTTTCGGGGTGTTGTTTATTTTTCATATTCAAAATTTTTATTCTGAGAGTTTCAAAATAAAAGCAATTTCCCAGAGAATCAGGAATAAAAATTATGATAAAAGTCAACGGTTAAATCAGAACATAATTGAAGCAATTTTGTCCGGCAAAGGGTATTTCGTTCCTACGGAACTTTATTTAGAGTGATGATCAATTGTTCTACCAATATGTAGTCCCGAAGGGACTTAATCTTGGTAGAAAGAATCGCACAGACAAATAAAAGCCCCATCGGGGCGTGATGTGATCTACAATCAGAAATGCAGACCCCTCTTACAAATGATTAAGATAAGTCTGAAAAGACGTTTTCAAATAAAGAAAACCTTCACACTTTCATGCAAAGGTTTTCCCTTTTGATGAATAATAAAATTATCCTAATGCAACTCTTCTGAAAGCCACAACACTCAGGCCTTTCTCAACCCCATCAAGCATTTGTGCAATGGTTTTTGATCCGTCTTTCACAAACTCCTGGTTGAGCAGGGTGTTTTCTTTATAGAACTTGCCAAGCTTTCCCTGGGCGATCTTTTCGAGCATGGCTTCCGGTTTTCCTTCCGCTTTTGCCTGTTCTTTCCCGATTTCAATTTCTCTTTCTATCACCGAAGGATCTACATCATTTTTATCAATAGCAACCGGATTCATGGCTGCAATTTGCATCGCGGTATCTTTTCCGCCAACACTGTTTGCATCGCTAGGGGCATGATTCAGGGAAACTAAAACGCCAAGGCGATTCGCACCGTGAATGTACGCCACTATATTTTCGCCTTCGAGAAATTCATATTTCACCACGTCTATTTTTTCCCCAATCTTTCCAACCTGCTCGATGATCTTTTCCCCGATGGTCAATCCTTCGAATGGAAGTGATTTCAAGGCGGCAGCATCTTTTGATCCGGAAGATAGACCCAGGTCAGCGATCTGGTTGGCGAATTTCACGAAGTCTTCATTCTTGGCTACGAAATCTGTTTCGCAGCTTAGTTGAACGATCACACCGGTTTTTTTATCAACCGAGATCTTGGCGATCACAGCACCTTCTTTGGCTTCGCGGTCGGCACGTGCAGCCGAAACTTTTTGTCCTTTTTTACGGAGGTAATCAATGGCGGCATCAAAATCACCGTTGGTTTCTGTAAGCGCCTGTTTGCAATCCATCATGCCAGCGCCTGTGAGTTGACGCAGTTTATTTACTTCGGATGCGGAAATGGTTGTCATAATTTTGTGTTTAAAGTTGAATGGTTATTTAAAAAAACTGCCTGCCTCGCTTTTCAAACGTTGACAGGCAGATCGGATTGAACCGTAAAAATCTATGCTTCTTCTTTTTCAGCGATCGCTTCCTTTTCTACCTCGGTATCTTTTTCACGTTTGCGCTCTGAAAGCCCTTCTGTGATCGCTTCGGTCATGAATTTGGTGATAAGTGCAATTGATTTTGCAGCATCATCATTAGCAGGTATAGGGAAATCAACCAGGGTAGGATCCGAATTGGTATCCACTATGGCGAAGGTTGGAATATTCAGTTTTTG
>JBIOHI010000274.1:0-2409 GCA_044448845.1 Bacteroidia bacterium | reverse complement strand
CAAACTGATGAAATAAATTCCATTGTTCAGATCGGAAACATCAATTGAAGTTTGACTGTTCGAAAGGTTTGATTGTTTGACGATTCGTCCCGAAATATCAAGCAACTGCATAATCACAGGAGATAATTTAGGTGTAAACGAAATATTCAGAACATCATTTACCGGGTTCGGATAAATTACAAACTCACCCTGTGCATTCGATATGGAACGGATTCCTGCATAATTAGGAAGCGCATTCACTCTGTATTTAAATTTCTTTATGCTCGTTCCAAGCGAATCCATTGTGGCCTCAGCTATCATGTCTTTGGCACCGTTTGCCATCCAGCTATACGAAATGCTTGGTGCCTGGGTGGTTGAACTCACCACCTGCCAGGTTCCGGTTGCAATTAATCGCACAGCAACCGTTAAATGCGGAACCGTTTTGTTTTTAAACCGCAGCGTGCTGATCGAATCCGCAGGAGTAACAATAACTCCCCATCCGTCACACTTAATATCGGCAACAAGTTTTAAAACAATAAGCATCGAATCCGCCCCGGGAAAAGTTTGCCCGAAATCGGCCGGTGTTCCTTTCACCCCCAAAGTTGATGAATCACTGAATTGCGTTAAATAAGTGAAAGGGAATTGCATCACTTTGATATTGATGACTCCCTGGAAAGGGCTTGGAGGTGGCACTAACACCCGAATATAATTTGGATTGATCACCAGGTATGAAGTATCGATCCCTTCAAGGATCCGCAAGTTGGTTCCCGTTGGTGCCTTAGGATCAGAAGATGCGTCAGTGAACATTGCCGAGTCGTAATAGAACGGACTGATAACCGATTTAAAATTCCAGTTCTGGTTTGCTCCTGCAGTGCCGGGAGAGACGGTGGATGAAACGGTGGTGTCGAGTGCGTAATAAACTTTGTCGCCAATGGAACCAAAATCGGAACGCGTGATTGTTATTTGTGCAAAACTGATAGTGAATTGCATTAACATGATTAGAATTAGAAAGATACTTTTTTTCATGAGTTTAAAGTTTAAGATTTAAAGTTTAAAATTAAAAAAGTTATTTACTGATGATGATCTTTTTCGTGGTGGTGAAATCTTTTCCGGAAACGGTGCAGAAATAAATTCCATTGCTCAGATCAGTAATATCAAGGCTTAACTGAGATTGTGAATTTAGAATACTTTTCAAAACCTTTCCGGTGATATCTGAAATCTGAATCAAAGTTGCAGATGAATTATTGTTTAAAATAAAATTCAACTCAGTGTTTGCAGGATTTGGATAAACATCAAATGCAACAACATTACCTTGAAGGCTGTTTATTCCAACCGACCCAACCGAGAATGCATTAGTTAAGTTGATCGTTCCATCCATCAGGTCAGTAACCTGTACTCCATAATTCCCAAGGGTTGCCAATGAATCAATCGTGATAGAACAATTGATGGTTGAATCTGTAACGATCGTTTTGGAATTTACGGTTATTTTATTGGTGACATTTCCTGCCAAAAGAAAATTAACAATAAGAGAAGAAGATGAAACTGTGAAATGAGTGGTAGAACCTGAAATCACAATGTTCATTGTTTGTTTCAATGTTCCACTATTAGGTGTAACTGTTTTCAAAGAAGGCAAAGTTGCAGAGGCATTCACCTGGAACGCATTTGCCAAATTGATGTTTCCGAATATCGGATCAACAACTGTTAAACTATACATTCCCGTTGTGTTGGTTTGTGTTATTGTCAAGGTTGCTGTAAGTGGTGTCATTTGCAACCGCAACTGAATTTACAATCAAATTACTGGTTCCATTCACAAACGAAACAACAAAACCCGTGCTTTGCGTAAAATGAGTATGTGAGGTATTGATGGAAATATTAACGATCTGCCCTTTCTGCCCGCTTGCAGGAGTTACCGATTTGATGACAGGGAGAATGACTTTTTTAACAAGGTAAGTAAAACTTTGAACCTGCAATCCATTCGTGTCCATATAAGCGCGCGCCACATAACTTTTCGAATTTTTACCGATCCATTGGTACTCCACATTTTTTTGATGAACCGGAATGGAAGCGAGGGAATTGATAATTTGCCAGCCTAATGCAAGAGAATGTCCCCAAAAGTTTATGTTCGTTATTCCTGAAATTTTTACCTGGATAATATTCGTGCTGGTGTCGGGTAAGCTAATAGTTCCCCACCCGGTGCAAATAACCGAATCGTAAGCTTTAATATCCACGATCACCGAATCAAATCCTAAAGAGGTTAAAACACCGAGATTGAAATCAGCCGGAATTCCTTTTTTCAGGTAGATCATAGAATCAACCAACACCGAACCGGTGGTGAAAGGGAATTTAAAAACTTTTAGACTGAGCCCGTTAAGATTATAAGCAGGTTGATCTAAAACAATTCGAACAAAATTGGTATCCACATTTTCATAT
>JBIOHI010000273.1:0-2409 GCA_044448845.1 Bacteroidia bacterium | reverse complement strand
TCGATTTTAATAGCCTTCGAATAATCAGCTATCGCACCTTTGGTATCATTTATTTCACTTCTTGAATTGCCCCTGTTGTTAAAATAATCTCCGATGTTAGAGTCTATCTCGATAGCCCTGGTAAAGTCGGCTATGGATCCGGAGTAGTCTTCACAATGATTTTTTGAAAGTCCCCTGTTATAAAAGTATTCAGCATTTTTAGGATCGAGTTCGATCGCTTTTGAAAATTCAGCAATGGCTCCCGCGTAGTCTTTTAAACTGTCCTTTTCGATGCCTGTTTTTATATATTTTTCCGCAGCATTCTGGGCATTCGAAAAATTACAGAACACGAATGGTATTACTAAAAGTATTGTTTTTTTCATTCCTGAAATAGAAATTTTAGGTTTACTTTAATGCTGCCGAAAAAGTTTCAAAAAATCAATGTGCAATTCATTGTTCTTTCTACCGATAAAACTTGAAAGGCAGACCGGTTTAGAGGCAAATGTATGAGAATTTATTTTTTTCAAACAAATACTTTGATAACGTGTGCTATCAATTTAAAATCCAATTAGTTTCTATCTCGCCCCTGACGGGGCTTTACGAATTTTGCGTTTTAGTTTTCTATTAATATTATACTCCTTCGGAGTATTTCCCCGTAAGGGATTAATCATAATAGTAGTAAAGCAACAGACTTATTTAAAGCTCCGTCAGGAGTGAAATCTGCCAGCCTTATTTGGTGCAGCATGGCAGGCTGGTATAAATTCATCTGCACAAAGTTGAAATCGAAAATATTGATAGCACAACAGGTTACTTTGATAGTTTTAATTCTCCATTCTCCATTGTTCATTCAGAATTCGAATATTTTTTTATCTTGCCGCCAAATGAAGAAAATCCTTTTCTTACTTTTCCTGGTCACGATCTCCTCATCAAAAATTTTCGCGCAGCGACCGAATAGTTTTTCTTTTGATGTGGGGCAGTTCATTAACGACCTGTACGACTGGATCAATAAGAACGGGAATACGGAAGCACGCAATGCGGTGCAGGAATTCGAGGGGAATTATAATGCCGGCAAATTTTCGAACACGCAAAAATTGTACATCATCCGCATGTGCAACGATATGCTCACGCATAATTACAACATCTCTCCCGATTTCGAGAATTACCTCAAAGCGATGAATGGAATTGCAGCCAGCAACCAAACTGCAAAGTTCGACAACTGGCAAAAAGCGCTGACCAATTCGATGAACATTTCGAAAGAAGCATTCACGAAATTCCTGGTCGTCTCCAGGAATATTTATGGTGACCACGTGATCTCTCAAACCGGTTTCATGCGATGGGTAACAAGCAATTCGGATGTGGATATGCAGGTAAAAGGGGAGCCGGCTTTCATCTTTAAAAAACTGGATATGTTTTGTTACACACCGGGAGATACCGTTGAGATCTATGGCACTTCAGGGAAATATTTTCCGGCCACCAATTCGTGGCAGGGAAAAGACGGGAAATGTGATTTTACCCGTGTAGGACTCGACAGTGCTCAGATCTATGTGATCCTGAAAAATTACCGCATAGATTTTCAAACCGGGAATCTGAATGCGGATACAGCTTTATTTTACAACACCAAATTATTTTCGCAACCGATTCCGGGCAAGTATTACGACAAACCGATGGGACAGTCAATGGGGGCCAAATCACCTTACCCGCAATTTGAATCCCAGAGAAAAAACTATACAGGATTAACTTTTGGCAAAGGAAAATTCACCGGTGGATTCGGGATGAAAGGAGCCACCATTACCTGCAAGGGAGTGGATTCGATGCCGGCACAACTCGTATTCTTATTCAAAGAAAAACCTGCCCTCAAAGTTCAGGCCCAGGAAATGGTGATCCGCGCCAACAAAGTGAGTACACTAAAAGCGGCAATCACCATTTACCTTGATAAAGATTCCATTTACCATCCGCAACTCGAATTCAATTACCGCATCGGTGACCATTATATTATCCTGGCACGCACCGATGACGGGATCAGCCAGTCGCCATTTCTCGACAGCTATCACAACGTGGAATTTTATTGTGACGAACTGAAATGGGACCTCAACAATCCGAAAATAGATATCGTAATGATCAACGACAAGGAAGCTGCCCGTTTCGAATCGGTGAACCATTTTCGGGATCACCGTTATGAAGAACTGGAATTCATGTTGTCATACAACCCGCTGGCGAGGATAAAAATCTATTGCGAAAAATATCATCTTACCGGTTTTGATATCGACATGTATGCGAAAGCCTTCAACAGCATACCCGGGGAAATAAAATTGCAGATGATCGAATTGCATGCCAAGGGTTTTGTGACCTATGATCCTAAAACGGAATATGTGCGCGTGAACCGAAAACTCATCGATTACGTGAACGCGCATAACGGGAGGACCGATTACG
>JBIOHI010000272.1:0-2410 GCA_044448845.1 Bacteroidia bacterium | reverse complement strand
TGAGCAATAACTCCACCAATAAAATCACCGTACTGCGCAGGAGTACCACCGGTGAGTACCTGAATCTGGTCAACCGCGAATGCCGGCAATGCCGTACTTCCGTATGTCACTTTAAAACCGTCAATATAATAAGCCGTTCCGTCAGCGCGGGCTCCACGGAAACTGGGAGTTCCACCTGACCTCGCATCTACACCTGCTGTGGTATTGGCGAGCATGTTCACACTGCGTGTCGGTGATTTCATGATGGCATTGTGGTCGATTGTCTGCCCGGCTGTTCCGCTCGGGTCGATCAACGGAGTTTTAGCAATAATTTCCACAGGTTTGAGAATGGTCCCTCCTTCATTCGATTCCATGTATATATTTTCAAAACGGATATTATCGCTGGAAACAGTAACATTCTTAACAATAGTATTCCGGTAGCCGATAAATGCCACACGTATCTCGTATGCACCGGGCTGTAATGCCTTCACAATATACCCGCCTTCATCATCCGTAACAGCTGTTGCTTTCAGCACCCCGTTGAGGTAAATGCTCACGCTCACAAAATCCATGGGTTTCTTAGTTTTGGAGTCAATTACTTTTCCGCGAATCTCACCCAGTTGTGATTGTGCATTGGCGAATAATCCTAAATTAAAAAGTGCAAACAGAAGAAGGTATACTTTTTTCATTTACTTATAAATTTCGTGACGTGATTACTTATTAAAGTTGTAAATTAAATTAATTTGAACTGATTAATCAAAATTTAATATTGAATAAAATTTTCCCATGAATTTTGTCATATTTTTTTGGCTGTTATTTTATCTGCCAAAACCTCTGCTATTCTCTTAAACGACTGATCCGACAATCCTGCGCAATGCGGTGTCAACACTACTTCATCGGAGTTCTTCAAATAGGCGAACCAGGTTTTTTCTTCTTCGTTAAAACCACCCGGGTTTTCATTTTCCAGCACATCCAAAGCACAGCCTAAAATTTTCCCGGATTTTAATTTATCCACCAAATCAGCCGTTTTTAAAATTTTTCCCCTCGAAAGATTGAGCAGGAAAATTTTTTTGCGGAAACAATCCAGGTAATTTCCGTTCACCATCCATTTTGTTTCAGCAGTGAGCGGAACATGAAAAGTGATGATATCGGCTTCATCAAAAATTCTTTCCATCGGGACTTCTGCTGCAAATTCATCTGAATAATTCTTTAAGTATTTATCATACGCCAATGTTTTTACTTCGAAACCCTTAAGTTTACGGGCTACCGATCGGCCAGTATTTCCGTAACCAACAATTCCCAGGGTTTTTCCTTTGAGTTCAATTCCTGAATTGGCTTCACGGTTCCAGATATTTTGCCTCACTTCCCGGTCTCCTTTCACGATATTCGACAACAGGCTCAGCAACATTCCGACTGCCTGCTCCCCCACTGCATTAGCATTGGCTCCGGCAGCATTAAAATAATCAATACCCTTCGAATCACACAATTTCGTGTCAATGTTATCGAGCCCAACTCCTGCCCTCGCGATAAATTTCAAATTGGAAGCTTTGGAAAGGAGTTCTGAATCCATTTCTGTTTTGAGCCTCACTACCACGCCAACATATTCCGGTATCAGATGCAGGATCTCTTTCCGGGTGATATCCGGGCGGTAAGTAAATCCGATTCCCGCATCGTGCAATTTGTTCAGCAAACATTCATGTACCTCATCTATGATCAGGATCTTACTCATAACTTATTTAATAATCGGTGGTACGAGTTTACATTATTAGTTCCAATAAAAACAAGATCGGTTGCACCCTGTTCCAATTTCTTTCACACACGATCATTTATTTATTCCTTTCTCTTTCACTAAATGAGTGAGCTCTACAAAATCATCTACCGAAAGTTCTTCCGCGCGCTTGCCTGCAAAACCTGAATATTCAAGTATTTCATCCGAAATTCCAAATTGGCTGATGGCGTTCCTCAATTTTTTTCTTCGCTGGTTGAATGCAGCTTTCACCACCTTGAACAAAAGTTTTTCGTCCACTTCAAAATCTTTTTCTTTTCGCATCAGACGGATCACCCCCGATTTAACCTTGGGCGGTGGATCGAATACATTTTCATTTACACTAAATAAATATTCTACCTGGTAGTAAGCTTGTGTAAGAACACTCGTAATTCCGTACTCTTTGCTTTTTGGATTAGCGCAATACCGCTCCGCCACTTCCTTCTGAAACATACCAACCATCAAAGGTATCCGGTCTTTATGTTCCAGTATCTTAAAAACTATTTGCGATGAAATATTATACGGAAAATTTCCGATCAGGGAAAACTTTTCTTTGAAGGTTTCTTCTACATTCATTTTCAAAAAGTCTCCTTCGATCAAATAATCTCCCAGTTCGGGAAAATGTATTTTCAGCCACAAAACCGATTCGTGGTCGATGTCGATCGC
>JBIOHI010000271.1:0-2412 GCA_044448845.1 Bacteroidia bacterium | reverse complement strand
GAACAAGTTTAACATTATCTATCCAAATATTGGGAGAAGTGCCGGCATCTTTAAAAATCCGTATCGTCATTTTAAAAGTGGTTCCTGTCATAGTTGGATTCATATCCTGATCAAGGCAAACATATACTTTATTCCAAAAAGTAGTTGGGTTCGAATTAAATTCCGGAATAAAAGTTTCCACGTTATTGGCATCGGTAGCTTTCATTCCCACGAGGATCGAAACATCCGATTTGTAATCCAGTTCGAGATATACCGGTGAAGCAACAGACGGTTGCAGCGATTCCTTGGTAAAAGAAACCGTTGAGTTCATTTCAAAAAATTGCGATGCCGGTTGCATTACAATATTGCCCGAAAACTTTCCCAACCTTATTGAAGGATAGACCGTGGAAGAATCGTGTATCGCCAAAACAGTGTCTCCGAATGTATTATAAGTTGCATTTGTCGTGAATTGCCTCAATGCTCCCGTTGAAGAAGTTCCGGACTCGAAATTCTCGTCCATATTTTTATCAATAACCGAATAGGATGGCATCATACTTTGCAAATAATTGAAGACGGGGTAAAATGTGTCCACACTATTCGGAGTAAGGTTGCGCATAAATACCTGCCGTTCGGTAAAAGGGTAGGCTATACGTGTGTCGCTCTGTCCCGACTTGGCGATGCCTGCATCAAATTCAATCTCTGTCATTCCGCTTGCCTGAATAGGAATAAGTGCGGGTTTGAAATAATAATTGGTGTTGATCACCCCGATATTGCCCAATGACTTTCCGTTGCTGTAGATCCATATATCCACGAATTTAGAAGAACTGTCACCTTCGTCCTTAAAACTGTTTTTGTTGGTATGAAACCCGATGGCAGGAACATATATGTAGGCAGGAACCATCACCGGAGTGGTGTCTAACAGCGTGCATGATGTACCTGAGAGCAGGATGGCATAAAAAAACAACCGAAATTTATATCTGCCGGAAAACTTCATTCAATACGCAATAATAAATTATTGGATTGAATTAAGCATTAAACAATGTGGTGGGATGAAGTTTTTCGATCACCTGGTGTGCAATGCGAAGTGACTGGTAGGACTGGTAAACTTCGTTTGACATCTTCAGCTTATTTTCAATGGACTGCGCAAATTGCTGCAGTTCGAGGCTGATTACGTTCTGGCCGGATTTCCGTTTAGTGTTCACTTCGGTGTCCACATATTTACCGTCTTCGCTCCTCGTCATTTTCCTGATCTGGTAATTCGAAAGATTCAACAGTAACAACTCGTTCTTTTGATAAACAGTTATGGTGTCCGGCTCCATATTTTCAAAGTTGCCGCAGTTCACATTCGCTACACATCCGTTCTCAAATTCAAGGCGGACATTTAAAAAATCGGTGAATGTGTTATAAAGAGAAGCCCCGTTAGCCACTACTTTTCGCACGTTGGAACCGATGACGGTAATGAGCATGTCAATATCATTGAGCAACATTCCGAAGACCAATGCGTCATTCGAAACATTCAGTATGTTATTCTTGAATCTACGGCATTCCACGTAAGAAGGTTTTTTCACCAATCGCTTAAACACCCTGAATTCAGGATGAAGTTTTTCGGCATGTAATATTTTCAGATTCACGTTGGCCTCAATCGCCAGCTCGTTGATGGAGCGCGCTTCGCGGATATCTTCCGAGATAAGCCCGCTGAGCAAAACATGTTTGGAGTGAGTGATGGCTTCGGAAGCATACTTATAATGGGAACCCACCGGTGAAAGAATATCAATGGCATCTACTTCATTCAATAACAACTCAAATTGGTCAAAGCGTTGGATCCGGTGCGATGCAGCAAATTCATCGGCTGTGGATCCGTTGTGGTCGAAAAATCCGATGACCTCGAACCCGGGGATCTCTTTTAACAATTGCAGGTGCTGCCGGCTTGTTTCGTTAGCCCCGATAAGTCCGATCTTTATCATTAATCTTTGTGTAGAAATAGTTTTGTTCAAATCTAACCCAACGAGATGGTTCCTGATTTTGCTTTTATACACCAATTGACCGGTAACCTTCGGGAAAAAGTAAAAAAATATACACCGGTTACTTTTGAAGAATTTCAGGCTCATCCTAAAACTTGTGGAAAACAACTTTCAGCAAAACGATTAATTTGTTGCCGATGATAGATACATATAAGGACAAAGGAGCGCGGGCAAAACTGATTGAAGAAATAATTGCGAAAGGAATAACAGATACCGATCTCCTGGATGCAATGAAAAATGTTCCGAGGCATATTTTTTTCTCAAAAACGTTTCACCACCATGCTTACGTGGATAAAGCATTTCCTATCGGTGAAGGACAAACTATTTCGCAACCATACACGGTGGCTTTTCAAACGCAGCTTTTGCAGGTAGAAAAAAACGACAAGATACTCGAGATCGGAACCGGTTCCGG
>JBIOHI010000270.1:0-2448 GCA_044448845.1 Bacteroidia bacterium | reverse complement strand
GTTTGCGTAAAATGCGTGGTGTTCCCCGTGATGGTCACATTCAGCGTTTGCCCTTTTTGAGCATTGTTCGGAGAAATTCCGGTTATCGTTTGCGCCTGGGCAAATGAAAAGCCAAACGCGCTTAAACTAAAAAATAAAAATTTATACATTGGAAAAATTCACCATTCAAAATTATTAAACACGGGAGAATAAAAAACTTAATTTATCCTTAAAAACAACCGGTTTGTGGAAAACCACAGACCGAATGAACAGTCACCGTTAATTCTTTTTTATTTCATTCGAGTTGAAATTTCGCATAGAATGATCCATTCTCCGTTTTCATCCGGATAAAATAAATGCCATCATTCAACGCTTCCTGTTTTAAATTTAAATGAATCACATTTTTACCGGAATGATCCGGGATATAAATTCTCTCATAAACTTTTTCGCCAAGCACATTCATTATTTCCATTTCAACCGGGCTGCTATTTTGTAAATCGGTTTCTATATTTACAGCTTCATGGCCCGGATTCGGATAAACTTTCACAACATCCCGGGAAAGCCCTGTTTCATTCACCCCGGCATAAGTAACATTAAAGCAATTGTTCAAAATCATTGAACCGATACTATCGGAAATATACATCGAATAATATCCAAGCGCATAATTTGCAATGGTCGCTGTGGCTTTTATGGTTTGATCATCCAGTACCGAAACATCTGTCAAGGTAATATCATAAGTAGGGGAAACCTGTCGGAAGAAATGCACATAAATGGAAGACATCGCTTCATGATTAAAATAAGTATTCTGACCTGTGATCGTGATATTCAATACCTGGCCTTGCGCTCCCCAGGTTGGTGAAACGGATACGATGGAAGGTTGAATATCTATTACTGAAAAATAAGGCGAATACATTATTCCGTCAATTGCGCTGTTGAAATTCATACGGTAATTATAACCTTTCGGTGTGGCTAAAGGAACCGTCACATTTACCGTTGCGATCGTATCATTGGTTGCTTTGAATGAATTCAAAATAAAATACGAAGTTGGTGAAAAAGTTATCGATTGCGTACCCTGAGTGAAATTTGTTCCATAGCCTGTAACTGTCACATCAAGTGTTTTTCCTCTTTCGAATGATGTTGGTGATATGCTTGTAAGTTGAGGATTGTTGATGTAAAAATTCGCGAACCTCATATCTCCCGTTGTGTTATTATTTTTTGCACGTAATTCAAAAGGTCCGGTAGTGGCATTTTGGCTCACATTTATTGAAGCGGTCATATTCCATGCATCAATTGCTGTGGTCGAATTGACCGTGATATACGATGTTGGTGAACCTTGCCTGTAAAAAGAAACACTTGTTCCGGTTCCCTGGTTGAAAAAAGAATTACTTCCGGTAATGTTCACATTTAACGTTCGTCCCCTGTCAACATACGAGGGATTAACACTCACAATTCTTGGACCCGTAACAGGAAAAAAATATGCAGATAACGATCCATCAACTGGAGACGCTACTCTGGTATAATAAGATCTTACTTCTGCATTCGAATCGATGGTAATATTTACTGTCATCTTGTTTGGTGTATTCACATAAATAGTATTCACGATAACATCACCGGTTGGCGAAGATCCTTTATCAAAAGAAACTGTAGTCGAGCCCTGAATAAAATGCGTGTAGTTACCATTTATTGTAATGTTCAATGTTTGTCCACGTGGTACGGAATCAGGTGAAATGGAAGCAATCGAAGAATGTTGAACAGAAATTGCACCTTTCAATCCAAGATTTCCATCCAGACTATGAGCAATACCCAAATCATAGCTTCCTTCTAATGCATTCGAAGGAGCTGTGATATTTAGTTTTAAGGAAGTTGGAGATAGCGCACTGACGGAATTAATGGTAAGCATTGAAAATAATGAACCCGATGGATAAAAATTAATGGTGGATGAACCCTGGTCGAAATGCGTGAACTGCCCTGTTATGATAACATCTAAAGTTTGTTCTTTAAAAATTGCCGAAGGGGAAACTCCGACAATGTATGGAGCAATGACAACAAAAGCATTCGTTAAAGTGCGATAATTACTCCTCCAAACCATCTGAAGCGTATAGGGTCCACCCGGAGAATTTGACGGAACGGTAATGTTTGCTTTAAAAGTTGTGTCGGAAATTACTGTGATTGAATTAATCGTTAATTGAATGGGCGAATATGCAGCCAAGCCAAAATTTACAGTCGGGCTTCCTTGTGTGAAGCGTGTGTTACCACAAGTGATGGTCACATCAAGTGTTTGCCCCGGGTAAGCTGAAGCAGGAGATACATTGGTAATTGTAAATACTTGTGCATTCGCAGAGGAAAAGAAAACCAGGAAAAGAGTAATAAAATTGATCGTACGCATAGTCAATAAATTTTACCACTCAAAGGTATAAAAGAAACGAGAATAAAAAACTTAATTTTTTCTAAACGAATTCATGTATAAAT
>JBIOHI010000269.1:0-2453 GCA_044448845.1 Bacteroidia bacterium | reverse complement strand
ATATTGAACAGCTTCGAAAGGAAAGATGAAAGCATCATTGACCTGGGTGATATTACCACTGCACGTGGAACAGAGCAACTGCTGCCGATCTGGGTAAGGTTGATGGGCGCACTCGGAACTCCGAAATTTCAGTTTAAGATCGTGAAGTAAAGAGTTTGATTATTCAATTATTTAAACCGAAGAATTTTTTCTGAAAGGATATTCACCATCTCCTCCGTCACATCCAAATGAAAAACCATCCGGCATTCATCGTTGGAAATTTTGCTGATCAAAATGTTTTGCGCTTTCATTTTATCGGAAAAATTCTGAGCTGTTTGGTTATTATGCATTTTAAAAATAACAATGTTAGTTTCCACCGGCATCATTTCTTTTACGAACGGTTTTTGCTTTAAAATTTCAGCAACCTGTTTTGCTTTTTGGTGGTCTTCTTTTAGCCGTTCAATATTATTTTGCAAGGCGTAGATTCCGGCAGCAGCAAGATAACCGGCCTGCCGCATGCCACCGCCAAAAACTTTACGAACGCGTTTTGCTTTAGCGATAAAATCTTTTTTGCCCAACAATACCGAACCAACCGGTGCGCCCAAACCTTTACTTAAGCAAACTGAAATACTTTCGAAATACTTTCCGATCTCCTTTGCCGTATGATTTGATTCAACTATTGCATTAAAAATCCGTGCACCGTCTAAGTGAAGTGAAAGTTTTTTCTCTGCGCAAAGGGAATTTATTTTTTTTATTTCCTCCAGGTCATAAATACTGCCGCCACCGCGGTTGCTGGTGTTTTCAAGGCACACCAAACGGGTAGAAGGAAAGTGAACATCATTCCCGTTTATCGCTTCTTCAATTTGCGAGGCTGTGATCCTTCCGTAATTTCCTTTCAGCAATTTTGCCTGCACACCTGAGTTGAAGGCAATTCCACCGCCTTCGTATTTATAAACGTGGGAATTTTCGGCACAGATCAATTCATCTCCCGGTTGGGTGTGCGTTTTTATCGCAATTTGATTTGTCATTGTTCCGCTCGGGCAAAACAACCCGGCTTCCATTCCGAACATATCGGCAGCCATTTGCTGCAGTTCATTCACCGTTTCATCTTCGCCATACACATCATCGCCAACTTTTGCATTCATCATTGCCGAAAGCATGGCTGGTGAGGGTTTGGTGACGGTGTCGCTTCTTAAGTCGATCATAAATTGGTTGATAAGTTAATAGGTTGATAAAGTCATTTTATAAGATAAGATCACGAAAATAAGTAAATAGTTTTATTTGACTGTTTTGAATAAACCGATAACCTATCAACTTACAACTCACCTCACCCTTATTCTCCTTCCCGCTTTCAGTTTTGTTTTAGCCGAAAAACCATTGATGCGTGAAAGATGCTTTACGCTTATTCCGTACTCATAAGCAATGGATTCGATCGAATCACCTTTATGCACTTTATAAAATCTGCCGGAACGGTTGCGTTTCAGTTTTTCTTTTTGCACATCATACAAATGCCTGAAACAACTTTTGTCAACCTGCAAATTATCATCAAGCAACGAACCGGAAGGAAAGTAAATAATTTTATTCGGATCAATTTTTTCTCCTTTGAACCGAACTTCAAAATGCAAATGCGGACCGGTGGAATGGCCTGTGCTTCCCGCCAGCCCGATGATGTCACCCGAACGAACGGGTGCTCCGGGGTAAGTGAGCAACTGAAAAAAATGCGCATACAAAGTTTCTAACCCGTTGTAATGACGGATCAACACCACGTAACCATAATCGGTGCTTTTTTTTGCGACACGCACCACTCCGTCAAAGATGGCATACACCGGATCGCCTCTTTCCATTTTCACATCCACTCCGAAATGAAATTTTCGCCTTCGTCCCCATTGCCTGAAACCGAAGCCCGATGAAAGTTCCCCGATGGCGGGAGGATGAAACATGCAATCGCCCGAATCTTTTAAATGCAATAAAAAAGTATCCGGCATTTCTTTCAGGTCCTCCTGGTAGGGATTGATAGTTATGGTATCCCAACCGAACGGGTAATAATTAGTGGAAGGGATCATGGTGGTGTCAAACTTAAAACCGGGGATGCGCATGTAATCCCAGTAATGCAGGTCGGTGTAACCGGTGAAACCGGCATCTATTTCTCCTTCCTCCGGTTCTCCTTCCTCTTCAACGGAAACCGAATCTTCCTCGATGACCTGTGCACTGACCGAACTTTGATGGATGAGAAATGCGATTTGAAAACACAGGAAATACTTTATAAGAAATTTGATCATTCAGTGAGAAGGGGATAATATTTTAGTGGCGTGTAATTTATCTTTTTCGAGTTGAAATTGTAAGGAATGGATCGTATCAAAATGAATTTCGTTCCGCATTTTTTCGATGTATTCAATGCTTATTTCGTGGTAATAGACGTATTCATTGAAATCAAAAATATGAACTTCGATGGAATAGCTGGTGCCGTCAACCGT
>JBIOHI010000268.1:0-2454 GCA_044448845.1 Bacteroidia bacterium | reverse complement strand
GCGCTCCACACTCGGAATTTCCGATGCACAAAGTCGAAAAACGTCGCCGGTGCAAAGCCGGCGCTGATCGTCTTGCGTAAATGCGTGACCCGTTGTCGGCAACGTCGCCAAACAAAAAGCCAGCACCGTTGCGATCCCTGGATTACGAACTGTGAACAGATCAACTCGCATATGGTGTCCCCCGGATTGACCGACGTTGCGGTCGCCACCAGACGGTTGGCCGTCCTGGAATCATCCATCATCGTATCGATGCGAGTATCGACGCTTCAAGATTCTCAACCACCCGTGCACCGATATTTTGCATCGGAGCTGCACCAACGCATCCGGGAATAAGTGAAAGATTCTCAATTCCCCCGTATCCTTTCGATACACTAAACAAAACCAGGTCGTGCCAGGCCTCGCCAGCCATGGCTTTCACCCACACAAATTCTTCATCTTCCTTCACTATGTTGATTCCTTTGATACCGATCCTGATCACCATCCCTTCGAAATTTTTTGTCAGGAGAATGTTGCTTCCCCCACCGAGGATCAGTAATTTTCTTCCCTGCAGATTAAAATTAATGATCAATACACGCAGTTCATCCACGGTTTTTACTTCCACAAATTCTTTGGCAGTTACATCAATGCCGAACGTATTGAATTTTTTGAGAGATATGTTGAAGAGCACATTCACCGGGAGCAAATAAGTAAATAGAAATCAAAATGCAATAGACAATTTTCAGTGGTTCACTTACTTTTTCGCAATTTCATTTGGGCTAAGGCAAGCTGGTCCTTTTTCGGCAAACTTGATACCACGAGTCCGTAAGAATGATCGACCTGCTTTAATATTTCACTGTCATTCAGATCGAGGTTAAAATGAATGGTGTTCCAGTGCTGCTTGTTCATATGGTAACCAGGCTGCACGGCTTCAAACTCCGATCGCAGTTCAAGCGCTTTTTCCGGGTCACATTTAAGGTTGCAATTATCCGGATCGTCTAAACCAATGAGAGCGAACATTTTTCCCATCACTTTAAAAACAAGGGTTTCTTCCCCGAAAGGAAAAGTTTCTTCCACCCCTTTTTTCTTCAAACAATATTCACGAAAGATTTCAATGTTCATGTGGTATTTATCTTAATTCAAAAGTAGCAATTAAATAATCTGCACAATGATTGAATGGAAAAAATGAACCTGCTCTCTCATCCATTCCCGCCAGCCATTTATAAAGATGTGGATTTTGTTTAGCCCATTGGTCCTTGTATGGCGGTGGACTTAGGGATGCGAGGCCTATCAATGATTTTAACTTAAAACAGCTTCCCATCGCCTTTTCAATTTCGTCAGCCGAAAAATACCAGGTGGTAAAATGTTCCCCTTCAATGTTGGAGCCGGTTCCGTCTTTTTTCATTCTTCGGAAAGCCTGCCTGAAATTTCCTTTGAGCAACGAAAGAATTTCCCAGGGACAGATCTTTGGCATAACTACCAGTGTAACTTTTCCACCGGCATTCAATAATTCGGGGAATTGGCTGGTAGCCTCACTTAGATCGGGTATGCAATTCAATCCTCCAAAATTTGAGAAGATATAATCAAATCTGTTTTTAATGTTACCGGAGAGATTGGTGAATGAGCATTGTTGAATCGTAAGGAATTCTTCGAGGTGAAATTTCACTAATTTCCTTTGCATCTCCGCGACCATTCCGTCACTGATATCTGTGGCATGAACATGAATTCCCTGTTGTGCGAAAAAAACAGCATCCAACCCGGTTCCGGCATTTAGTTCGAGCATGTTCATTCCGGGCTTGAGGTATTTCATTACATGTCCGCGTATGCGATTCCGCATCCGGGAAGTGATCGGATTGCTTTCGTAAAGTTCATCGAAATGCCGGGATTGTTTGGTGAAAGCGGCATTAACCCCGGCCGATTGATCCGGATTCATTGAACAGGTGGCATTGTACTGAAAAAATAAAAAGGGTAGCGGATCAGTTTTTTAAAGAAATCTGTACTGAAAAGATTTTTTATCATAAAATTTTCAAAGATAACCTCCGTTTGTTTTTGCCTGAATTTTTTATGAATATACTTCTGTAACTTCCTGTAAAAGTCAGGTGGATATTGATTGGGAAACATCATGGCAAGATCGTCCGAATCTGTCCAGTTTGTTTTTTCCTGCATGCTCTCTTTTACCGATTCGTAAAATTTTGTTCCGGGCAAAGGATAAGAAACGGAAATTCCTATATCATGCGGCATCAGGTCAAACAACATTTTGAGCGTGGAATCAATATCGGATTTTAATTCACCTTTGTAACCCAACTGCAAAAAGAAACAGGGTTTGATTTTATTTTTTTTCAATAGATCGGTAGCTTTATAAATCTGTTCTACGGTTATACCTTTGTCCATCAGGTTCAGTATCTTTTGTGAGCCGCTTTCGGCACCGATCCATACTTCATCACACCCGGCACTTGCAAGGGCTGAAATATTCTCAGG
>JBIOHI010000267.1:0-2458 GCA_044448845.1 Bacteroidia bacterium | reverse complement strand
TCCACACATAGTTATCGTGGTCGAGCTTGTTTCCTTCATTCGGTACACAAAGCGAATACAGGTATTTCCCGTCTTCCGAAACATCCATGTTATGCCACATGAAATATTCATCAAAATATTCTTCGGTCTTAAGGATTGTTCCCATGTGCTTGTCTTTTTTATTTCCGGTGCCCACCTGTCCCGATGCCACATTTTCGATCAACGCCAGGTTATCGGGATTCATGAAATACAAACGAAGTGAGGAAGAAATGAAAATAGTTTTATAGTCGGGAGAAAAATAACATTCGGTGAAATTCTCCCGCTGGAATTTCTGATCTTCTTCAAATTTAGCGATCAGCTTCCCGGTCTTCACATCAAACAATTGAATCAGCCTGTTGTTGCCGATGATTATTTTAGATCCGTCTTTATTCAGGTCCATGAAAAGAACATCTTTTTTATTATAGGTGACTTCGCTTTCCTCATCAAATGAATTGAATCCTTTTAACTTGGAAAGTAACTTTCCGGTGGTCAGATCGAAAACCGCCACCAAGCCTTTTTTCTTGTTCTCGGAATTAAAAACTACGGCTATTCGTTTGTTATCGTCACTCATTTCAAACATATCTTCTTTGAGATAACCTTTCACTTTTTCGAGATAAGTGAGTTGTTGCATTGGTTTAAAATTGACGAGGTCGTAACGGTTCACATTGTTTGAATAATCGACCCAATAAAGGTATTCTTCATGAATGTCGGGGAAACAAAATTCGGGAAGCCCGGCAACTTTCTTTCCGGTATTGAGGCTGTAGATCACTGTTTCGTCCTTGCTCATTTCATAATGAAGAACCACCAAACTGTCGTGAAGGATCTTCATCCAGTCGGAAGCACCGGGTGCAATTTTAATGGTACTTTTATCATTCGTGACGGTGTTGAAAACATTCAGGTGATCTGAATTTTTTCCAAAACAACCACGAGGACTCCGTTTGCCGAGATATCAAAATAATTGGATTTACCCGTTTGCCAGAACAGCATGCAGGTTGCTACTAACAGGATACTTCTTTTCATAAACATTATATTAAAATGTGCATTCATCGGGTTTGTTCTTTTCTGTTCACTTTTATTTATTCGGTTTCTCTGGCCGGAAATATCCGGGACAAAGTATTGCAATTTATTTTCGTTGGTTCCGAAAGCAAATTTATAAGAAAACAAAGCTAAAAGTCAATGATGAAAAATATTTTTGGCTTTTATTCACTTATTGATCGTCAACAAGTATAAATAAATAAAAAGTATCTTCACATAAAATAAATGAAAACAGGAAAAAAATCTTTTTACCTGGTGCCTAATATCAGCTTTGTCGGGATAATCACCTGTTTGAATGCTGCCCTTTTTCGGTCTCTTTGCTTTTCTCGGCCTGTCCGAGTTCAACGGCAGCTTCTTTGAGGCTGTTATCCATTTCGAGAACCGAATCGTAAATGAACTTCAGGATCGTTCTTCGTTCTTCCTCCGAATTCTTCTGGTTCAGGAGGATATCTGCCAGCCCGATGAGATTGGCAACCGGCCTGCGAACAATATGTGAAGCTTTGTGAGCGTAAGCTTCGATCATTTTATTTTTCAGCTTCACTTCGGTCTTGGTCCGGTGAAGTTCACTGATATTTACCGACATGGCCAGGCCGGTGGTTATTTCCTTTTTTTCGGAATAAACAGGGTGAAAATAAAACACGAAATGTTTTCCCTGGTAGGTTACTTCAACCGATGACTCGACTCCGAGAAGCGTAGCCTGGAAGTGATCTTCGAGTTGGTTGGCCAGGCTGATGGGAAAAGCTTCCCGTAATTTTTTACCGGTGATCTTTTTGTTGTGCGAAGAACCTTTATGAATGTCGCCACCTTCCACGAGCAGAAAACGAAGTTGACGGTCGAACATGTAAACCACGCTGTTCGGAATGTTGGAAGCCATGCTCTGGTATAACTTATGCGCCTGGTTCAGGTCATTCTTCAGGCGGCTTTCACGGGTCACATCCAGCCCGACAAAAAGAATGTATTTTTCTTCGTGGAGAATGATCGGTTTGATATCGGCAGAGATAACGGTGGTCTCGTGATTTCTTTTTTTGTATTCTTCCTCGATATGCAGGGTGCGGTTGTCTTCCAGCGATCGCTTGTAATGCCGCAAACGCTCCGAGGCTTTTTCACGGGTTTCGGAATAAAAGATATCATGGATAAATTTTCCGCACAGTTCCGCTTTTACAAATCCGAAAAGTTCCGTGCATGCTTCGTTGATCATTATTATTTTACCTGCATCATCCATCAGCATTACCGGGATGGGCGAACTGTTGAATATATCCGTCAGATCGCGATTCCTGCTGGCCAGTTCCCGTTCTGTTTTTCTAAGGTATTCAATAAGTACGAATATGGTGAGAGCAGCCACCGAATAAGTTACCCCGATCCGTATCACATCATCGGTGGTCATGCGCGTGACTACCATCAGAAG
>JBIOHI010000266.1:0-2462 GCA_044448845.1 Bacteroidia bacterium | reverse complement strand
GTAATTCCACCGATTGCGAGGCAAAGAACAATGAACTCATTGCAAGAAGATCCTGTCTGTCCTTTATATCAAAGTTTTTTTCGTAGTCAGACACTCTTTCGTTGATGGTCTTTACCGCTTTCCTCACGTTTTCTTCTTCCGTTCTTTCGATGGTAACTGGATAAATCCGGCCTGCAATAGAAACTTTTATGGATAGTTTGTCTTTCATTAAGTATTTCCGGCTTCTGCGTATTATTTATTTAAAAGAGAAATGCACTTATCTACTTCCCGTATCAGTTCGTTTATTTTTAATTTAAGTTCGTGAGTGTTTTCGTTTTTGGTTGATAATGATTTGGATAATTTAAGGACCTTGCTTTTATCTTCAAGTTCCTTTATTGTTTGTTTTTGTTCGTCTATGGTTTGAGTTAAATGGGTGTTTTGAGTTTTAAGATTGGACAGTTCCTTTTTTGTCCGGTGATGCAAATCTACTAATTTTTCGATTTTGCCTTCCAGAGATTCTGCAACGGACTTTAAATCACTCATCTTATCAAAAAATATTTGTTCACAAAAATAGTATTCATTGCCGATTTGGCAAGGTTATTTCATGTTTTTTTGATAAATACAATAACATAATGCGAAAGATGCGAACATATTCAAATGCTGCGAATGAATACTTGTCAAAAAAGGTATTTGCATCATTCGCATTCATTCGCATTATTGGTATTATTTTGACAGTTATGTTTGTTCCTTTCAAATTGGGAAGTGAAATTATTCCCCAGGATATAATCCCAATTCAATCATCCCCGAAAAAATCCCCGCAAAATTATTTTACTGTGCCAACAGATTCATTCCTGAAAATTGCCGGCAACTTCGGAGAGATCCGCCCGAATCATTTTCACGGCGGATTGGATATTAAAACCGGCGGAAGAGAAGGTGTTTATGTGTTAGCTGCGGCTGATGGATACGTATCACGGATAAAAATTTCTCCTTACGGCTATGGAAAATGTTTGTACATCACGCATCCGAACGGATATGTTTCGGTTTACGGGCACTTGCAGCGTCTTTACGGAAAAGTCGCAGCGTATCTGAAGCAGGAACAATACAAAGCCGAATCGTATGAACTGGATATTTATCCTGATAAAAACTTGCTGAAAGTGAAAAAATGCGATACCGTTGCAATTTCCGGAAACACAGGCGGCTCGCAATCTCCGCATTTGCATTTTGAGATACGCGATGAAAAAACGGAGCATGCTTACAATCCTTTTCTCTTCGGATACAAGGTGGAAGATACTGTTCCGCCAAAGATCCTTACGCTTGCCGTTTATCCGGCGGATGATTCAAGTTCAGTGAACGGCAAAAATGTTGCGCGAAAAATGGGCGTTTACGGCAGTAAGCATAGATACAAGATCGCTGCCGGAAATATTTCAGTTCATGGAGATATTGGTTTTGGAATTGAAACTGTTGATTACGGAAATATTCCTCAGGCGGGAAAACTTGGCGCGTATTCCATCGAACTGGATATTGACGGACAACGAATTTATTACCACGAACTGAACGAAATTGGTTTTGACGAAACCCGCTATATAAATTCGCATATTGATTTCGCCGAAGAAGCGAGAAGTCACAAAGCAATTCAGAAATGTTTTCGGGATGAAAACAATATGCTTTCCATTTATCAGTGCGTGGTGAATGACGGAATATTCCGTTTTGAAGATAATTTATTGCATCCGGTGAAATTTATCGTGAAAGATTTTTTCGGGAATGCATCAGTTCTTGAGTTCAAGGTTCAAAGTTCAAAGTCTAAAGTCAAACAACCAGAAACGTTGAACCCTGAACATGGAACCGCGAAGCATTTCAAATGCTGCGATGAAAATAAATATGAAACGAACGATATAAAGATCGAAATCCCGCCATGCACACTTTATTCAGACATTGATTTTAACTATTCTGTTTCCAAAGATACGCTGCCCCGCACCTTCGCTGCGGTTCACACCATTCATAAAACCGATGTTCCTTTGCATACAAATTATTCCCTGTCTATAAAGACAAAACGTATTCCTGAACGACTTCAGTCAAAAGCTACCATTGTTTTATTGGATGGAAAAAATGTAATGAAAGATCAGGGCGGAGAATACAAAGACGGATGGACTACAACCGATACAAGATATTTTGGAAGATTCACTGTGGTGCTCGATACGGTTGCTCCATCCATCAAGCCATACAATATTTCCAATAACCGGAACATGAGCCGCGCGAAAATAATCGGCGTAACCATTTCAGATAACCTCACGGGAATAAAATCTTACCGCGCTACTGTTGACGGCAAATTTATTTTGATGGAATACGAATACAAAAAAGCATTGCTCTTTTATGAATTTGATGAACACGTTGCAAAAGGCAAACATACTTTTCAGTTGGAAATAACTGATGGAAAAAATAATATGAGGACTTACAGCGCAGCATTTATTAGATGAGTAGAATGC
>JBIOHI010000265.1:0-2477 GCA_044448845.1 Bacteroidia bacterium | reverse complement strand
TCAGTTATTTTGCAAAAGACATTGTAGAAAAATATTTATAAAAAATGCAGGCAAATACCACAACACAAAGCGAAAAACTTTTTCAAAGATCACAGCAATTTATTCCCGGAGGAGTGAATTCACCCGTGCGTGCTTTCAGGCAGGTAGGCGGAACTCCGCGGTTCATAAGCCATGCCGAAGGTGCTTATCTTTTTGATGAAGATGGAAATAAGTACATTGACTTCATCAATTCATGGGGACCGATGATACTTGGTCACGCGCATCCGAAAGTCGTTGAAGCTGTTCATCAGCAGTTGAAAAAATCCTTATCGTACGGTGCACCGACAAAACTGGAAATGATGATGGCTGAATTGATCGTGAGCATGGTTCCGAACATCGATATGGTTCGGATGGTGAGTTCGGGAACGGAAGCATGCATGTCGGCAATCCGCCTTGCACGTGGTGTTACAGGTAAAAGCAAATTCATAAAATTTGAGGGGCATTACCACGGGCATGCAGATCAGTTTTTGAAAAAAGCGGGAAGCGGAATGGCAACATTCAACATCAAAGTGGAAGCCGGGATCACCAAAGGAACTTCGGATGACACCTTAGTGGCAAATTATAATGACATCGAATCGGTGCAGAAATTAATTGATGAATTCCCAAATGATATCGCTGCAATCATTCTTGAACCCGTAGCCGGTAATATGGGTTGCGTGATTCCTGTTCCCGGGTTCCTTGCAGTTCTCAGAACGCTTTGCGACAAAAACAATATCCTTCTTATCTTTGATGAGGTCATGACCGGCTTCCGCCTGGCAAAAGGCGGAGCGCAGGAATTATTGAATGTGAAAGCCGACATTGTAACTTTCGGAAAGGTGATCGGGGGTGGAATGCCGGTTGGTGCATTTGCTGCTTCAAAAGAGATCATGCAACACATTTCTCCGCTCGGAAATGTTTACCAGGCAGGAACACTTTCCGGAAATCCCCTGGCAATGACTGCAGGATACACATCGCTCCGGGAATTAAACGAACATCCCGAAATTTATACTTCGCTCGGAAACAAAACGACTCAGCTTGAACAAGGGATCTCGCAGGCCTTGAACAAAAACAGGATATCCCACACGATTAACCGTATCGGCTCAATGATCAGTGTTCATTTCAGTTCAACAAAAGTTACTGATTTTGCAAACGCCTCCTCATGCAATAATGAACATTTCAAAAAATTCTTCCATCATATGCTTGACCAGGGCGTTTACCTGCCTCCCTCACCGTTTGAATCCTGGTTTGTTTCCAATTCAATTGGTAATGATGAACTAAATAAAACCATAAATGCGGTAGAAAAATTCAGCCTGAACGAATAGGCATTTTATAAAATTCAATTTACCTCATTTCTTTATACGGATAATTGCTTTTGTTAGGTGTTTTTTCACGTGTTGAAAATATTTTGATAACCTGAGTTTTAATATTCGGTAATTCGTATTCTATCAATCTTCCAACTTACTAATCTTTGTAGTTATTCGATGAACCAGTACGAAACACTTTTAAAACACATTTATAAGAACGGAACTTTTAAGAACGACCGTACCGGAACAGGCACCCGTAGTATTTTCGGGGCGCAACTAAGGTTCGATCTTAGCCAAGGTTTTCCTTTGATCACCTCCAAAAAAGTTCATTTAAAATCGATCATTCACGAATTGCTCTGGTTCATCAAAGGCGAAACGAATACAAAATATTTAAAAGATAACGATGTAAAAATCTGGGATGAATGGGCTGACAAAGACGGAAACCTCGGACCGGTATATGGATACCAATGGCGAAACTGGCCAACTCCGGATGGAAAACATATTGACCAGCTGAGTGAAGTAATTGAAACGATCAAAAAAAATCCCGACTCGCGCAGAATGATCGTGAGTGCCTGGAATGTGGCGGATCTTCCTAAGATGGCATTGATGCCATGCCACGCATTTTTTCAATTCTATGTGACCCCTCCCGATCTCCCCAAAGGAGAGGAGAAAGGGAAATTAAGCTGCCAGTTATACCAGCGCAGTGCCGATATGTTTTTGGGCGTACCATTTAATATTGCTTCCTATGCGTTGCTTACGATGATGGTGGCACAGGTTTGTGATTTACTCCCGGGTGATTTCATTCACACTTTTGGTGATGCGCATATTTACAGCAATCATTTCGAACAGGTGGAATTGCAACTGAGCCGGGAGCCTGGAAAATATCCAACGATGAAAATAAATCCGGAAATAAGATCCATTTTTGATTTCAAGTACGCAGATTTTACTTTGGAGAATTATGATCCGCATCCGGCAATTAAGGCACCGGTAGCGGTATAAAATAGTTAATTGTTAATAGTTAATAGTTAATAGTTGATAGTTAATAGACTGCGGAGGAAATGTGGATAAGAAAAAATTAGAAAAAGCGGTTCGGGACATTCTTATAGCTGTGGGCGAAGACCCTAAAAGAAAAGATATCAAAGATACTCCGCGACG
>JBIOHI010000264.1:0-2479 GCA_044448845.1 Bacteroidia bacterium | reverse complement strand
TGCCCAGGCCTCCACCGTTGGTGACAGCAAATTTTGGGTGACGGGCATAAGTTGTATAGCCGTTAACCGTATAAATTTCATTCACGTAAGGATCAAGCTGGGAAGTGGCGTTGATGGAAATATTCTTGAACAAACGTGTTCGGGCCGAAAGGTTGATGTTGCTTAACTGGAATGAATCCGCAAGCAGGTTATAAAAACCGGAAGCTGCAAATGATTCGAGAAGCGTTAATTTTTCTTCCTTTCGTGCCGAGTCTTTTCCTTTCCAGTATTTCATCTCCAGGTTGTTATCCAGCGAAAAATTCACTCCGCCCTGTTTTCCTGCACCCGGTGTACCCATTAATCCTCTTTCGAAAATGGAATATTTCACCATGTTGCCGTTTTGATCTTTATAGCTTTTATAATAACCAAAACTTGGATCGCTGAAATCGGGTGAATAAGACAATCCAATGGAAGGATTGATCACATGCCGGATGGCGGAGATCGGTCCCGAAGAAAATTGTTTCATTCCGTAAAAACGCGTGTTGAGTGAAACTCTCGGCCGGTAGGTAATCGCATTCTGGAATCCGTCTACATTTTTAGTGACTAAATGAATATTTTCCTTATCACTCGAGTCGATATATTTTTGAACGGTTTTCATGTACATGTAATCCGTGAAATCAATTCCTGTAGACAACGTAAAATATTTCATTACCTTGAAAGAAGCCTGAACCGGGAAGGTGTGAATCATTCCATACCGACCGGTTGTATCATAAAATTTAGCAAGGTCGGAATTTGAACGACTGACGAATAACAGCGAATCTTTGGAATCAAACTGGTTTCGGAACTGGGTGTTGTAACTGGTTGTGATGTATTCATACCACTTGTCGGCCGATGCTTTGTATTTTGATTTGAACGGGCTGAAACTGCTCACGCTGTAATTGAAATCCGGGAATGAAATGCTCACATCGCGGGTTTGCGTGTTCTGCGAAACACGTGCGTTCGTACTGAAATTATATTTTCCGCCTCCCATCGATTTCCCGAATGAAATGCTCGATGCCATCTGGTTGCTTACCATGTTCTGCGGATTATAGGAATTCAGTGCGAGGTAATTGCTGGATACCAGGTTCACGTTTGCCGAAAAAGTTGTACCCGGTCTCGCCTTCCCGTCCTGCATGTGTATCCATGTAAGCTGAAAATCTTTCTGCCGGTGAAATCCGGGATCTTCAGGCAATCCAAATTGGTTGTCGGCATAATTGAAAACCAGGTTACCATTGAAATGATACCTGCTCGAATATTTGTAAACGGCATGCCCGCCCCAACTGAAATTGGAATACATATCACCCGTTAATTGCAGGTCGGCATGTTCGCCAAGTCCGAAATAATATCCGCCACCACGAAGAAAGAACCCGCGGGAGATGTCGCTTCCGTATTGCGGGATCACAATCCCCGAGGATTGACCTTTCTTTAGTGGGAAGATCGCGAATGGGAATATCAATGGTGTATTAATTCCTTCAATAACGAGGTTGGGCCATAACCCCACCACTTTTTTTTCAGGTATCACTTTCAACCTCGCGGCACTGATTTGAAAATGCGGTGTGTCGGCATCGCAGATGGTGTAACTTGATTGCTTGATGCCGAATTCATTGCTTTCATTTTTCTTGACGTTCACTCCGCGCACAAAGCCTTCACCTTCCTTGGTTTTGAATTCACTCAGGTACCCTTTTTTCGATTTGAAATTATAATCGATCTTGGATGCGTGGTAATCACTGTTGGCTTGCTTGAATTTGGGAACCCCAATCGGCTTTCCGGCTGTGTCGAAAGTGGGACGGGCGGAAACGATGCTTTTGGAAACATCGATCTGGATGAAATCTGCAGTGAGCTTCATGTCCTCATATTCCGACTTGGCATCACCGTAAAGATATATCTTTTTTTTATCCGCATTGTAAACAATCGTATCCCGCGAATTATAGATTACTTTCGACTTGAGCGCGCTTGGCGATTTCCTTAGTTTCACCGAATCCATCGGGTCTGTGAAGGTAAGGCTGGAATCGTTTTCGAGTGAATCGAGATAATTTTGCCAGGCATTGATCTCCACCAGCGAATCGCGTGCGGATAAATTTTGCTGGATCTTTTGTTTGTCTTTGGATTTTTTTGGCTTTGCAACCGGTTTGTTTTGTGCATACACAACTGAACACATAAACAAAAGGAACGGGAGAACTATTATTCCTTTGATTTTTATGTTTGCGAAAACTATTTTAATGTTGTGTAGTATATATGCCAACTCTCGCAAACTTAAATAAAGTTAAATACTTCCTGAAATTTACAGGCTTCACCGGCCTGTTCTTTTTTCTTGGTTCGTTCTCTTCTGATTCTTTCCTGCAAAACCAGGGCTCCAAAATAAAATTGATTGCCATAGATGCCGGGCATGGCGGACATGATAACGGTTGCATGTATGGCGGGGCAAAGGAAAAAGAGGTTACACTCAGCATTGCTTTGAAAC
>JBIOHI010000263.1:0-2489 GCA_044448845.1 Bacteroidia bacterium | reverse complement strand
TCCCAGGATGGCAGCCGATGAGATCCCAATGATGAGGGAGGTGAGTTCCACATTGATGCCCGGAACTTTTAGAAAGCAGAGTAGTCCGGCCGTAAAAAGTAAAGAATCTCCCGGAAGAAAGAATCCGAAAAAAACTCCGTTCTCCAGGAAGATGATGATCAGCACAAGGGCGATACCACCGTATCTGACAAGCTCTTCAGGTTTAAATAGATCCCAGAAACTGTTCAATTCAATTAAGATAGTTTGTAAACATAAATAAAGAAGATTCAATTTACAAACTCCCGATGCAAAGCAAATGAAAGAAAAGTTTAAATTTGCACCGATGTTGAATAAGTTTTCATTATGAAAATTGTTGTTATAGGAGGAGGCCCTGCAGGATTCTTTGCTGCCCTGCACGCTGCTGTGGGCGGTAAGAATGAAGTCATTCTTTTTGAAAAATCGGGAAACCCGTTGCATAAACTGGGAAGCGGGGAAGGCGGGAATTGCACCATTACCAACGCCACCTTTGATATTAAACAATTGTGCGGCAATTATCCGCGTGGCGATAAAAACCTCCGCAGCGCATTCGGCAGGTTCATGACCAATGAAACGATCAACTGGTTCGAGAACCGGAAAGTAAAATTGAAAACAGAACCGGATGGACGTGTAAAACCTCATTCGGGTGATGCGCAGGTGATCGTGGATTGCCTTTTAAAAGAGGCCGATAAAAATCATGTTTCCATAGAAACGGAAGCAGAAGTTCGTGATATCATTTCTTCATTTCACGGGGGATTTGATGTGATCCTGAAAAACAACAGCAAGTTTTTTTGCGACCGTATCATCCTTGCTTATGGCGCTTCGCTCAACATGGAAGATTTTTCTTTGATCAAATCACTGGGGCATGAAGTGACCGATCCGGTTCCCTCGCTTTTTACTTTCATTATTGATGGCAACCCATTGAAAGAGTTGGCGGGCATTTCGGTAATTCCGGCAAAAATAAAAATACCGGAAGCTAAGATCGAAAGCAGCGGGCTTGTTGAAATCACCGATTATGGTGTTTGCGGACCCGCGGTTCTGAAGCTCTCGTCTTTTGGTGCCAGAAGGCTGGCCGATGCAGAATACCGTTTTACCATGCACATCAACTGGCTGAATGAAAAGAAAGACGATGCTTTCAGGCAAGAATTGTTCAACATCAAGGCGGCCAACCCGGGAAAACAAGTGGGTAGTTTAATTCCGTTCAAACTCCCGCCAGAACTGACGAATTATCTTTTGAAAAAATCAAACATGGATGAGAATATGAAGTGGGGAGAGATCTCAAAAGAAGAGATCAATAAGCTTTCACATAATGTTTTGCAGGATACCTATCATGTGACCGGCAAGAAAACCTACCCCGAAGAATTTGTTACCTGTGGAGGAGTTTCGCTCACCGAAGTGGATTTTAAAAACATGCAGAGCCGGAAAATAAAAGGATTGTATTTTGCTGGTGAAGTGCTCGACATTGACGGACTTGCCGGGGGATTTAACCTGCAGGTGGCATGGACCACCGGGTATATTGCCGGCAACGCAGCCGGGGGAAACTAATGCTGCTCATCCTGATTTGATTCGCTCATCTTCCATGAACAAACCCAAACGATTTCTTGTAACAGCCGCTTTACCTTATGCCAATGGGCCTGTTCACATCGGTCACCTGGCAGGTTGTTATTTACCAGCTGATATATATGTCCGCTATTTAAAAGCGAAAGGTAAGGAAGTGCTTTTCATTTGCGGCAGCGATGAACACGGAGTTCCCATCACGCTCAAAGCAAAAAAAGAGGGGATCACACCACAGCAGGTGGTGGATAAATACCACGAACTGATGAAAAATTCTTTCGCTGAATTCGGCATCGATTTTACTTATTACGGCCGAACCAGTTCAAAAACACATCACGAAACTGCACAGGAATTTTTTAAAAACCTGTATGATAAAAATATTTTTAAAGAAGAGATCACCAAGCAATATTTTGATGAAAGCGCACAACAATTTTTAGCCGACCGTTACATTACCGGAACCTGCCCGCGGTGCGGTAACACCAGCGCTTACGGAGATCAATGCGAGAAGTGCGGAACATCTTTGAATCCAACCGATCTTATCAATCCGAAGTCGACTTTGAGCGGGGAAAAACCTGTTTTGAGAGAAACGAAAAACTGGTTTCTTCCAATGGATGAAATTCAACGTTCAGAAAATTTTCAAAATTATATCAGGCGTTTTGATACGTGGAAGTCGAACATCAAAGGTCAATGCCAGAGCTGGCTGACAGAGGGTTTGCAACCACGCGCAATGACTCGCGACCTCGACTGGGGTGTTCCGGTTCCGATCGATGATGCCAAAGGAAAAGTTTTGTACGTGTGGTTCGATGCACCGATCGGGTATATTTCGGCAACGAAAGAATACCTCTCCCTGACCCTCTCCAAAGGAGAGGGAACCGGAAACAACTCCTTCCCCTTGGGGGAAGGTTGGGATGGGGTGTGGT
>JBIOHI010000262.1:0-2497 GCA_044448845.1 Bacteroidia bacterium | reverse complement strand
GTCATCCCATCACTCACCTTTTTCTCCACGATGTAACCGGAGATAGGTGCCCGCACATAATATATTTCACTGGTGGAATCACCATATATTCCAGCCACGCGTTTGGTTCGGTTCACTTCGGCGAGAGCGATCTCATAACTTTCCTTGGCAGCGAGATAATCTTTTTGTGAATATACTCCGGTCTTAGCCAGTTCTTCCGTTACGTCCAATGTTTTCTTCGCCATCCTCAAATTCGAAAGGGCGGTTAGATACTGTGATGAAATGCCCGCCATATCCGAACTCCTGATCTCTGCGAGTACCTGCCCTTGTTTCACATAATCACCGAGAGAAACCGTAAGCTTGTTAACGATCCCGCCAACAGGAGGGAAAATACGAACCACTTTATCTTCATTGAATGAGATCTTTCCTGTAAGCCTGATCTCTTGCACTATCGGAATCTTTTTCACAGTATCAAGTGTCACGATTTTAGCCATCGAGTCGCTCAGGCAGATCTTGGCATCTTCGGGTTTTGTATCGGAATGGCTGCATCCGAAAATGAAGCCGATCCATAAAAAACACAGAAGGAAGTTCGTGTTCATCCCGTTCTTTTTGTTAGCCATATTTTTTAGTACTAATTTCATTTTATGATTTCCTTTCCTACAGAAAAATTTACTTGTTCTTTTGCCTGCATGTAGTCCTGTTCGAGATTGTAAATGGCAAGTTTGGTGTTGCGGTAATCTTCAAAAAAATCGATGAACTCGATCAGCCCGATATTCCGTTGCTCGTAATTTTTGGTAAGCCCGCTGAAATATTCCGAGTATTCTTTCTCAAACGGTTTGTTGAAATTCTTATAGATATCCTGGTATTTGTTCAGTTGCTTCAACGAAGCATTCAGGTCGTTCAGGGCATCTCTCACCATGTTGTCGTAAGTTGCCTGCTGTGACTGAATCGCAAATTTCGCGGTCTTGATATTTCCCTGGTTGCGGTTCAAAAGCGGCAAGGGTAACCCGAGACCAACACCATAATAATTGGGAATAAAATTCGAATACCTCGTATAGTTGAAAGTAAGTGCAAAGTCGGGATAACCATAGGAGCGTTGCAATTTCAGATTCATTTTTGCAGCATCTACCTGTGCGTATGCTGCTTTCAGATCGGGACGATTGTCAAGTACCGATTGTGCAAGGGTGTCCATCACCGGAACCTGCGCCACTTCCAGCCTGGCTTCTTCTTTCACCGCAACCACGTAAACCCGGGCAGGCAGACCGATAATCGTTTTGAATTCGCTTTCGGCATTGCTTCTTTGTGTGATAAAATCACGGATGTTATTTTGAATATCGAATGAAAGCGCCTGCAAACGGAGCAGGTCTTTTTTGGGAAGCATGCCTTTCTCTACTTGTATCTTTACATTTTCCACAAGCCTGTTCATCGAATTCAGTTCGGTTTCGAGCAACTGCAATCCCTGCTGGAACTGGAGCATCATGAAATAATCACTGCGCAACGAAAATTTCAGGCTTCGCATGATATCGTAATAAATATCTTCTGCAATGGTGGCATTTATTTTATTTAATTTAACGAGGTTGCTCCGTTTGCCCGCTGTTTTGATCACCTGGTTGAGACTCCATAAAACTTCACTGCCTGATGGATTCGATGCATCGTAATATTTGAACCACTGACCCGAAACGGAATTCTTCGGGTTGGTTTCCATGTAGAGGGTAGGATTATCCCAAAGTTTTGCCTGCAAAACCTGCGCTCTTGCCAGGTCAATGTTGTATTGCTGTGCGATCAGCATGAGGTTGTTTTTGATCAGCAGCGATTCGGCTTCTTTCAACGACATCGTTACCGTATCCGAACTTTTTTCATCGCCATTCTGGTAAAGAAGTTTTTGAAGATTCATTTGCCCGGTGTTTTGGCTTTTTAAATTGTAAGGAAAATAAAAGCAAAAAAACAGGAGAATGATTTGCGGAATGAATTCCAAACGAACTGCTTTAATGGGATGTTTATTTTTCACAAAAAATTCCTGACAATGTTGAATCTGTTTTTCAAAGCTGAATTTTCAACTTTAATAAATGCAATATTGCCTTAATTGTGTCAATTATCCAATTTGTAAAACCGCAAGTTATTATCATTCAAACAACTCTTAGGTATTAGTGACTAATTTTATTGATTTGATTATTTACTGACAGTTGGAACGGCCTGTAAAATCATACGTTTACATACCTTAATAGTTTTTTTTCAGGCTCATTAAAACCAAATTAAACTATCATTAAATTTTTGAGGGAAAGAAAAGTCAGTGGATAAGTATCCGGCTCAGGTCATCGGCAAGTTTACTTCCGATAGAAACTCCGTTTTCGTTGTAACAAATTCCGGCAATGATCCGGTCGCTTATTTTTTCAATTCCGGGTGAATGATTTTCACTGCAGGCCATGATCCCTGACCACCGGTTTTCTACCGTAAATTTTTTACCGGGAAGGATCATTTCTTCGAGGTAAAATTCAAGCTGGTGTTGGATCTCATCATT
>JBIOHI010000261.1:0-2503 GCA_044448845.1 Bacteroidia bacterium | reverse complement strand
GTGCGTGTGACGGTTCAGGCGCTTGCTGCTGTTTTGGGCGGAACCCAATCATTGCACACGAATGGTTTTGATGAAGCACTCGGCTTGCCAACCGAGAATGCTGCTCGCATCGCTTTGCGAACTCAGCAGGTCATTGCTTTCGAAAGCGGAGTAACCGAAACCGTGGATCCACTCGGAGGAAGTTTTTTCATTGAACAGTTAACCGATGAAGTAGAAGCGGCCGCATGGGAATATATTTCACAGATCGATGCGATGGGCGGTTCGGTGAATGCCATCGAAAAAGGTTTCATGCAATCCGAGATTGCTGCATCCTCTTACCGGTACCAAACGGAAATTGAGAACGGGGAAAAAACAATTGTCGGTTTGAATAAATTCCAGTCGGGCGGATTGGAAGTTCCGCCTTTATTAAAAGTGGATGATGCGATCCGGAAAATTCAGATCGAAAAGATTCGTCAATTAAAGTCGGAGCGTGATCAGAAAAAGGTGGAAACCATTTTAACTCAACTTGAGCAGGAAGCCAAAGACGGAACCAACCTTATGCCCCGGATCATTGAAGCGGTTGAAAATTATTTGACGCTGGGGGAAATTTCGGATACTTTCCGGAAAGTTTTTGGGGAATATAAAGCGTAGGATGTTTTGAAATTTAAGAATTACGATCTGAGAATTGAGAAGTTTGATGTTAAGTACAAGCTAAGCAGTTGTTAAATTTTTCTACTGTCCAAACTAACCAATAATTTTCCTGAAAATCTCTTTTTATATTTTTAACTTGCAAGTGTGAATTTCCGCATCCGTTTTTTGGTTATTCTTTTCATCGCAGCACTTCAAAGCTGCTCGGGGCCGTATTATTTAAAAAATTCACAGGCATCGCAAACTCATATAAAACAGGATTCGTTGAAGTTGGTGGATACGGTTGTTCTCAAAATGATAGCACCGTATAAAATGAAACTCGATTCACAGATGAATGAAGTGATCTCGGTTTCGGATGTGGATCTTCTTAAAGAAAGGCCGGAAGGAACTTTGTGCAACCTCTTTGCCGATGCTATTCTTGCTTATGGCAACAAAGTGCATGATAAACCAGTGGATATTTGCATCCTGAATTACGGTGGCATCCGGGTTTCATCCATTGCAAAAGGAAACATAACACTTGGCAAAGCTTATGAGATCATGCCGTTCGATAATATGCTCGAAGTGATCGAAATCCCGGGAGACCAACTCAAACAATTACTGACCGTGGTTGCACAAAACGGTGGCTGGCCGGTTAGCGGAATGAGAATGAAGATCGCTGATTCGAAGGCGGAAGATATTTTCATCGGTGGTCAACCGATCAATGGATCGAAGAACTATTTGCTCATCACTTCCGATTATATCGCCAACGGAGGTGACAACGTCACCATCCTGCAACACTTAAAAAGAACTGCATTGAATTATAAAATACGTGATGCGCTGATCGATTATCTCCGCGATCATAAAGCCAACAATAAAAATATCAACCTGGTAAAAGATGGAAGAATCATTGCGAATTAACCGGAGGTCTTTTATAAAGACATCAGCTTCGGCTGCTGTTTTTGCGCTGGCGGCAAATTCACCTTTGAGCGCGTTCGCAAAAAGCGAACAGGTGAAGATCGTCATTCTTTACACCAACGACTGGCACAGTCATATCGAACCTTTTGGGAAAGACGACAAACAATTTGCCGGGCTTGGCGGTGCGGCTTCCCGTTCGGCACTTATCAAAAAAATACGGGGCGAAGAAAAAAACATATTGTTGCTTGATGCCGGAGATATTTTCCAGGGAACACCTTACTTCAATTTTTTTGAAGGCGAGCTTGAGTACAAACTGATGAGTGAAATGGGATATGATCTTGCCACGCTCGGCAATCATGATTTTGATAACGGAATCGAAGGCATCGTGAATCAGCTTCGCTATGCAAAATTCGAATTCGTAAACTGCAATTACGATTTTACCAATACGCTTTTATCCGACAAAGTGAAACCGTATAAAATTTTCAAAAAGTCAGGGATCAAGATCGGGGTGTTCGGTTTGGGAATCGAACTGAAAGGTTTGGTTCCTGATGAATTGTATGGAAATATAAAATACCGTGACCCGGTTTTAAGTGCAAATCAAATTTCGGAAATTCTCCGGATGAAAGAAAAATGCGACCTGGTCATTTGTCTTTCACACCTTGGTTATAAATACCGGAATGAAAAAGTGAGTGACATCGTTCTCGCGAATCAGTCGAAATACATCGACCTTATCATTGGCGGGCATACCCATACTTTTTTGAGCAACCCGGATATCCGGAAAAATGCGCTCGGTAAAGAGGTGCTTATCACACAGGTGGGATGGGCAGGGATCAATCTTGGCAAAATTGATTATTATTTTGAGCCATTGAAGAATAAGGTTCCACAGGCAACTTCAGCGGTGATGCAAATCGGAGGTGACCGGATATGATCCAGGAAATAGTTTAAAATTTCTCAACCTCCCTGTTTTCAACACCCTATTTTT
>JBIOHI010000260.1:0-2507 GCA_044448845.1 Bacteroidia bacterium | reverse complement strand
GGATTGAATTTGAATAACCCGCAATGAAATCGGGGAATTGTAACTGTTACTGTTTCGCAGTTGTAGATGCCATTATTGAGCCTTTCCTCCAGATGTTCCGGAGGTTATTAATATTAAACTCTTCGGGTTTTATCAAATGAATGACTGATAGGTCGTGATTTATTAATCCTAACAGGATTGAATTTGAATAACCCGCGATGAAATCGCGGAGGAATTGCAAGAGTGAAAATCTCAGTAACTACGGAGTAGTTGAATAATTTATATTCAACTGCTTCGCAGTTGTCGAATCCTCCATTGAGTCTTTCCTCCGGATGTTCCGGAGGTTATTAATATTAAACCCTTCGGGTTTTATCAAATGAATGACTGATAGGTCGTGATTCATTAATCCTAACAGGATTGAATTTGAATAACCCGCAATGAAATCGGGGAATTGTAACTGTTACTGTTTCGCAGTTGTAGATGCCATTATTGAGCCTTTCCTCCAGATGTTCCGGAGGTTATTAATATTAAACCCTTGGGGTTTTAGCTAATGGCTTTTCTCACTGGGACAAAACAGATTTAAAAATAAAATAAAAAGGCGTGCTTTTCATAACACGCCTCTTTATTTTCAAAATTATTTAAACCACTATTTGGTAACGATGAATTTTTGAATCGTGGTTCCTTCATTAGTTTTTAAATTGATAAAATACACTCCGCTGTTAAGGTTAGACGCATCAAAGGTAATGGCGTTCTCACCGGCATAATAAGATTCCCGCTTCACCGATAAAACTTTTTCACCTACCACGTTGATGAGTTCCATTTCAACTTCCGAACCTGAATTCAAAGAGAATTCAACACGGGTCGATCCGTTTGAAGGATTCGGGAAAACATTCATCTGAACCTTGTTGGTTGAAACAGTTGTTTCGTTTACTGCAAGCAACTGCTGGTTTTGGGTAGCCCCTGACTGTAAAACCTGTTTGGTATTGTCGTCCTGCACAAAAACAATGGCGATCAGGTTCGTGAAATCTTCCACCGAATTTTCGGTAGCGAGATTGATGATGTTAGCTGCCTGCCCGTCTGCCGGTAAGCGGTAAACACCGGGAAAGGTGAACGATTGGTTAAACGTTACCGGGGTTCCTGCTGATAAATTAATTGGATAACCTGATGCACTAGGCAGCATTTTTTTCATCACGTTGTAAAAAATAACTTCCCCGTTGGTCTTCACATTTTTCAATGTTGATTTTTCACAAACAGCAATTCTCAAATTAAGAGAAGTGCTGGTGATGGCATGCAGCGGGGTAACTGTTCCTGAAACGGTAATCTTATTACCACTCATCGTTTGTGAGGCAGCAATGGTGATGAAAGCGGGCTGCGTTCCGTATTTATCAAAAAATCCAGTAGTGTAAGAATTCGCATTCGGACCGCCTCCCGAAACAGGGCCGTTCCAGGTCACATCTCCGTCAACCGTTAACCAGGGAGCATACGTTGCGCCATAGTAAGTGAACCGCGTTCCACACTCGGAAGTATAATAAGGATCACCGGTTCCGGGGAAATTTTCCTGGTATTTAATCACGTTCCATTGCCCGGGGCGCGCATTCACAACTTGCTGTAATTTGGCATTTCCTCCCACGCATGGCGGGCATGTTGAGGAAGTGAAAATTTCATGCAACACATTTTTCTGAACGAAACTTGTCCAGACCGAAACTGACACGGAAGCGGAATCGTCACTAATAGTAGCATCAGCCGATCCGTTTGGTAAACTTGTCCAAACTTTAATGGAATAGGTACCTATAGCTGAAGGGGTCCAGTTATTGGAAGGAATAACACTCACAATTGACGTTGCAGACGAAGCAACAGACAATCCTGAGATTATTGATGAAACAGTTGATCCGCCATTCACGCTATAATTTAAAGTGATCGAATTCAATACCGCTGTTCCCATATTTTTCACAGTCGCACTGATAGAAAACGGAGCCTGAGATATAATAAGATTGACGGGCATGGGCACGTTCATTACGGCAGCATCGTTGGTAGGTTGAACACCCGGAACGAACATGTAATACGAATTATCAGCCGGTGAAGCATCCGATCCAGCAAGACTGTTATAGTTGGGGGAACCTGCAACCATACTGATATTCGAAGAGGTTACCCTGACTCCCACACTTAAATGCGTTGTGGTTGCTGGAGCTCTGCGCTGATCAACATAATAAATATTATTGGTGGTTTCTTCAAACACAAATGAACCCCAGAAAAAAGCAGAATTTCCCAATGAAAGTTCATTGTATGCGCAATAAGTTACCCAATATTGCCTGTTAGGTGCCGTACCGAAAGTTTTAGTAACAATATTTGCATAAGCGCTGTTTGCGCCAATCGGTGTTATCCCGAGCAGGCAAATCGAACTGTCGGGAATCGTTGAACTCGTTAAAGCAACCGATGCATAAGCAGGTATGGAGAAAGAAGTTTGGCTGAAAGTTAAAACACCGGAAGTTGTTATTTTAAAATTTTGTAATGGCGAACTTCCCCCATTG
>JBIOHI010000259.1:0-2523 GCA_044448845.1 Bacteroidia bacterium | reverse complement strand
GTTTAGCTTCGTTGAATAAACAAACCCAATCACTTCTCCCTTACCTCATACATATCATTCCTCCGGTCTTTCCAGTTCAGCACCGTCCCTGTGTTGCGTGCGCGCTCAAGTGCGGCCAGGTCGAGGTCGGCAATGATAACCGTTTCAATATTGGTGCTGCACTCCCCGGCAATAGCATCAGGCGGAAAAGCAAAATCACTTGGAGTGTAAATTCCGGATTGCGCATAATTTATATCCATGTTATCGACTGAAGGAATATTTCCAACCGTGCCGGCAGTTGCCACGAACATCTGGTTTTCGATGGCACGGGATAGCGAACAAATTTTCACGCGGAGATGCCCGTGTTTTTCATCCGTAGAAAACGGAACGAATAAGATCTTTGCACCTTTCATCGCGGCAATACGCGCCATTTCAGGGAACTCCACGTCATAGCAAATGTTGATGGCGATTTTCCCACAGTCCGTATTAAACACTTTTATTTCATTTCCCGGTTGTACGCCCCACCATTTGGCTTCATTGGAAGTGATATGAATTTTGTATTGCTTATCATAGGTTCCATCGCGTTTGAATAAATAGGAAATATTATAAAGATTTTCATTCTCCACCTGCAAATGCGTTCCGGCAATGATGTTGATGTTGTACTCCAGCGACAATCGTGAAAAAAGTGAAATATAATCTTCCGTGTACTCTCCAAGCTTGCGGATACTGTCTTCGGGGCTCATGCTCTTGTATTCGTGCAGCGAAAGCAGTTGCGTGGTGAATAGTTCGGGGAACAAGGCAAAATCCGATTTGTAATTGGAAGCCACATCCGTAAAATATTCGCATTGCTGCGCAAATTCCTTGAAAGATTTTATTTTTCGCACTTCATATTGAATAGCACAGATACGAACTTTTTTCATCACCACGCTTCGCTCCTTCGTTTCGGGAATGTAATCGAGGTTAATCCATTCGAGCAATGTGGCGTATCCCTCCGATTCGATATCATCGGGCAAATAATCCTTGATGATGCGCTGAATGGTGAATCCCTGCGAAAGCTGGAAGGTAAGAACCGGATCTTTGATCTTCTTTTCGATCACGCGTTTCACATACGCCCGGATACCGAATTTTTCAGAATATTTATGGTAATTCGGCAATCGTCCACCGATCAAAATGGATTTCAGATTTTTTTCAATGCAGAGTTTCCTTCGCATGTCGTAAAGCCTTCTGCCGATCTTCAAGCCCTGGTAATCGTTGTGAACCATCACTTCGATCCCGTAAAGCGTATCGCCTTCCTCATCATGGTTGGTGATGAATCCGTTGTCGCAGATCTCTTTCCACGTGTGGTCGTCCTCGTATTCATCCCAACTGATGATCAAACTTGTTGCCGAACCAACAATTTTTCCTTCGTATTCGATCACCTGCATTCCTTCGGGGAAATGCCTGAACTGGCTGTCGAGCATTTCGTAAGTCCACGGCTCCGAATCGGGAAACATATCCCGCGACAATCCGATGATCTCATCGAAATCACTGCGCTCGGCATTGCGTTCGATCAGTTTGGGTTTGCGTGACGATCGTTTTTTCATGAATGCAAAATAAAGGATAAATGTTGAATGAGAAATAGTAAATGTTAAATGATGGATACTGGAGGCTGGATGCTCGATGCTGGAGGCTGGATACTGGAGGCTGGATACTGGAGGTTTGTGATAATGCCCGATTTATTTAGATACTGGTTGATCAGTTGAAGAATTCATTTTGCTATAAAAATTTTTTATTCCGTAAAATGATTATTTTTGAATCACAATCGCCAAACAAATGACACGACCTCTTTTTTTGTTTACAACCATTCTGCTTTTTGTTTATGCAGCACAGGCGCAACCTTATCGTTCCATTTTTGGTAAGACTTCAACCTCCTGGACAAGTACAAGAGATATACCTGACGCTACAACCACTGATTCTGTATTTACAACTTTCGATACGGTTTTTGGTGGGCACAATTACAAAAAAGTTATTGGGAAATATTTTGGTGTCAATGGCTTTATCAGGGAAGATACTGCTTCGGGAAAAGCTTGGTTTTATGCAAATATTGTCACATACCCTTACACAAAAGACACAGAATGTTTGATAATGAATTTGAGTTTATCAGTAGGAGACAGTTTTGGTTTCAATTTTACAAGTTATTACGGGAAATTGTATTTCGTAAAAGTTGATTCTGTTTATTTCGTAACTGGTAGAAAATATATTCGGTTTAAATATGATCTGTTGTATGGAACCGCAGGTGAAGAAGGAAAATTCACTTTTATTGAGGGAATTGGTTCAACTGCCGGTATCCTTTTTCAGCATTATTCCTGGAACCCTTTTCTGCTTTGCAAATTTATGGATGGACAAAAAGAATATTCAAATAATTTTTTCCAAGGGCGTTGCTGGGTGGATTTGGTTGGTATTGAAGAAAAAAAATCAAATCAAAGTTTAAATATTTTTCCAAATCCATTTAATGGTTCAATTACTATTTCTTTCAACGGAAATATTTATGAAAAAATAAATATT
>JBIOHI010000258.1:0-2534 GCA_044448845.1 Bacteroidia bacterium | reverse complement strand
GGAGAAAGGAAGTACTCACCGGAAAAGCAAAATTCGGAATTTTTGGCGATGGAAAAGAACTTCCACAATTGGCTATGGCCAAGTTTTTCCACGAAGGCGATTTTCGCTCAGGGTATTATCGAGACCAAACTTTTATGATGGCAGCCGGGCTTCATACGGTCAGTGAATTTTTCGCACAACTGTACGCCCATACCGATGTGGATGCAGAACCAGCATCGGCCGGAAGAATGATGAATGGGCATTTCGCTACGCGTACCATCAATCCGGATGGCTCCTGGAAGAACCTTAAAGAACTCAAGAATTCTTCGGCAGATATTTCACCTACTGCCGGCCAGATGCCACGTCTTGTAGGACTTGGATTAGCATCAAAATATTACAGAAAACATACAAACCTTATCGGGGAAAATATTTTTTCAGACAACGGAAATGAGGTAGCATGGGGAACCATTGGCAATGCCAGCACTTCGGAGGGACATTTCTTTGAAGCCGTTAATGCTATTGGTGTTCAGCAGTTGCCGGTAATTATTTCCATCTGGGACGATGATTATGGAATTTCTGTTCCGGCAAAATACCAAACCACGAAAGAAAATATTTCTGAGATTTTAAAAGGATTTCAACGCGATGAAAAAGGTGAAGGATTTAATATTTACGATGTAAAAGGTTGGGATTACCCTGAATTGATAAGGGTTTACAAAGAAGCATCTGAGATCGCAAGAGAACATCATATTCCTTCAATTGTTCATGTTACTGAACTAACACAACCGCAAGGTCATTCAACTTCCGGTTCTCATGAACGTTATAAATCAAAAGAAAGATTGGAATGGGAACGAGAAAATGATTGCATTAAAAGATTTCGTGAGTGGATCATTTCGAAAGAATTTTCTACCGAACAAGAACTTGATCTGATTGAAGCCGATGCGAAAAAATTTGTGAACGATACAAAAAAGAACTCATGGCATGCATACATCACACCGATAAAAAAAGAAGTGGATGAAGTCTGCGAAATTTTAAATGTATTGATTGATTCTTGTTCAAACCCTGAATTAATTTCGGAAAAAATTACCGAAGCAAAAAAGAATACCGAGCCGGGAAGAAAAGATGTAAGTGAGTTAATCGGAATTGGCTTGCATTTAACGGTCGGAAAAGATTCTGAAGCAAAAAATGAATTGATCCGATTTAAAAATAATTATGAAGTTTTAAACTTTGATCGTTACAATTCGCATTTATATAGTCAGTCGAAAGAATCTGCTTTGTTAGTGGAAGAAATAAAACCGGTTTACAGCGAAGAAAGTAAACTGATTGACGGAAGAGAAATTTTGCAACATTGTTTTGATTCGATGCTTGATCGCGACCCGAGAGTTTTTGCTTTCGGAGAAGATGTGGGAAAGATCGGTGACGTGAACCAGGGCTTTGCAGGCTTGCAGCAAAAGCACGGAGAAGACCGGGTGTTCGATACCGGCATTCGTGAACTTACCATCATCGGGCAGGGAATTGGTGCTGCTTTGCGCGGCTTGCGACCGATCGCTGAAATTCAGTACCTCGATTACTTATTATATGGTTTGCAACCTTTGAGTGATGATCTTGCAACACTTCAACACCGGACAAAAGGCGGGCAAAAAGCTCCGCTTATCGTTCGTACGCGCGGTCACCGGCTCGAAGGTGTCTGGCATGCCGGTTCACCGATCGCGATGGCAGTTCATACACTTCGCGGAGTAAATATTTGTGTTCCGCGAAACATGACGCAGGCAGCAGGATTTTACAACACCATGCTCAAAAGTGATGAACCCGCGCTGGTAATTGAATGTTTGAATGGGTATCGGTTGAAAGAAAAACTTCCCGATAACATTGGAGAATTCACCGTTCCGGTTGGTGTTCCAGAAGTTATTTTGGAAGGAAATGATGTTACGGTGGTGAGTTATGGTTCCACGTTGCGTGTTGCCGAAACCGCTGTTAAACAACTAAACACTTTCGGCATTTCCTGTGAACTGATCGATGCGCAATGCCTCACGCCTTTTGATATTCATCACCACATTGTTCGCTCATTGGAGAAAACCAATAAAATTGTTTTTGTGGATGAAGATGTTCCCGGTGGTGCCACGGCTTACATGATGCACAAAGTTTTGCAGGAACACGATGGATTTAAATTTTTGGATGCAAAACCATTGGTGATAACTGCCAAAGAACATCGCCCGGCTTACGGAAGCGATGGAGATTATTTTTCGAAACCAGGTGCGGAAGAGATCTTTCAAAAAATATTTGAGATTATGCACGAATCGGATCCGGAAAAGTTTCCGAGGTTTGTGTGAGAATTTCTCGCAAAGTTCGCAAAGGTTTCGCAAAGCTCGCCAAGGAAAATATTTTACATATTCGCTTTTAAAAATCACCTACTATTCTTTGCGGTCTTTGCGCCTTTGCGTGATTATTAATTGACTTGTTTAAATTTCAAATAAGGACAGGTATCACAGGTGGATGTCAAGGTTAGATTTCTTATACTTTTGATAATTGTATTCAATATTGACAATTAATTTTTTTTT
>JBIOHI010000257.1:0-2540 GCA_044448845.1 Bacteroidia bacterium | reverse complement strand
GAAATAAATTCCGCTGAATCCCTTCAGTAAGGTGTCGAGTCCCGGGAAGGATGAAATATCAGTGAACGTTGTAGATATCCCCCCGATCGTATCTTCCGTGATCTTCACCACCGCGCCTTTGATACCTCGCATCGAAAGATCGGGATTGAAATAATCCACGCTTTTAGAAATGAAAACATAATTCAAAGAAGGAAATATTTCGCAAACCGATGCCTCAACCACCCACTGTTGCTGCGCATCCGGCAGTGTAACAGAAATTTCCTTCTCGCAACCTGCAACCAAAATCGCAACCAGAAATATGTAAATTATTTTTTTCACTTTTATTTTTAAATAACTAAACAACTAAAACCAACAACTAAAAAACCACAACCAATAACTAACAACGTATCAACATTATTAACCAATCAACCGATAACTAAAACTTAAAATTCCACGCCACCGAAGGCAGTATCGGAAACAAATAAACCATGTATGCTTTTAGCGTTCCGGTAGCAGGGTCGGCCATGAAATAAATGAAATATGCATTCGCACGGTTGTAAACATTATAGATCGAAAAATTCCATGAAGATTCCCACTTCTCCGTTTTTCGTTGCATGTAAGTAAATGAAAGGTCGAGGCGGTGATAATCAGGAAGGCGAAAATCATTCACATGGTCATACAGATCCACCACGCGATAAATCGGTCGGTTGTTATAAGTGTCATAACCGATGCGGTAAGCATATCTTCCAACCGGCAGCGTGGTTGCATTGCCGGTTCCATACACGAACACCATGGTTCCCGACCATTTTTTGTTGAACTCGTGTGTGATCACGAGTGATGCATCGTGTGTGCGGTCGTAACGAAAAAAGAAAGGCTGCCCGTAATTCAATTCATCAAATTGCCGCGTGGTTCTGCTCCAGGTGTACCCAATCCACCCGTTTGTTTTCCCGAATTTTTTCTTCACGAAAAATTCCACTCCGTACGATAAGCCTTGTCCCTGTATCACAGCTGCATCGAGGTTCTGGTTGAAAAATAAATTCGTTCCGGGTTTGAATTCGATCTGGTTATACATTGGTTTGTAATATGCTTCCACCGATGATTCCCATTCATTATCTTTAAAATTCCGGAAGTAACCGATGGCATACTGGTACGCAAGCTGCGGTTTTATTGCAAGCGAACTCGGTATCCATAGATCACCGGGAAACGAAGCTCCCGAGGTAGTGGCAAGATTCAGGAACTGGTAAGTTTTTGTGAAAGATGCTTTAAGTGATGAAGTTTCATTCAGCAAAAAAGTAACAGCGGCACGCGGTTCAAATCCGTCATACATTGCGATCGATTTATTCCATCCCCAATGCTGAAAATTTCCTGTTTTCAAATTGGTTTCCGGGTCGAATTCATATTGCGTAAATGGTCCCACCATATCGAACCAAACGTAACGCAAACCGTAATTCACCGAAAGCCTGTGAGTGATCTGCCATTCGTCCGAAGCATAAAAATTCAGTTCGTGCGCATACTTGTTTGCGATCTCTTCACTGAAATTCACAGTTCCCTGGGTTCCGCTGGCAATGCCGGGTTTGAACGTGTGAAAGATATAAATGCCGCCAAATTTAATGTGGTGTTTGTTGGTGAGATGAAACTGGTAATCCTGTTTCAAATTCCAATCCTGGATCCCGCTTGAGGCTTGAAATTGAATTTGATTGGGAGCCGAACCAAAAGTGAACTGGCTGGTGAGGTCGTACCGGTTATAGATCAAACAGGTATTTGAAAAAAGCCGTGAATTAAAAACGTGATTCCATCTTACCGTGGCGCTTGTGTTGCCCCAGTTCACATTGAAGTTCACATCTTTGTTTTGAGGACTGGTGAAAGTAAACACATCGCGCCCGAGATAAAACGAAACATACAGCCGGTCTTTATCCGAAAAAGTGTAATTCGCTTTTGCATTGATATCGTAAAAATAATACCCGTTGCCTTTGTACTTTTCAGGAAGGAACGGCTGAGCAAGCACGTCAATGTAGGTTCTTCGCGCAGCGATGATAAACGAACTTTTATTTTTTTTGATAGGCCCTTCGGCCGAAAACCGCGAAGCGATCAAACCAATACCTCCGTTGAAAACAAATTTTTGATTGTTGCCTTCCCGCATGGTGACATTTAAAATGGATGAAAGCCGTCCTCCGTAATTGGCCGGCATTCCGCCTTTAATGATCTCCACATTTTTCACAGCATCGGTATTGAACACCGACATGAACCCGAGTAAATGCGAAGGATTATAGATGACCGCTTCGTCCATCATGATCAGGTTTTGATCAGGGCCGCCACCGCGAACATAAAAACCGGTACTACCTTCTCCGCCTGATTTAATTCCCGGAAGGAGAGTGATCGCCTTCAACACATCCGGTTCACCAAAAATAACCGGGAGGGATTTCACTTTTTCACCGGTGATCTCCATCCGGCTCATCTCGGTACTTTTTACATTCTTGTCGGTACGTTCACCGGTCACCACCACTTCCTGTGTTTCTATCGCGGAAGGTTTTAACTGCACATTGATCGAAATATTTTTGATG